>DYQV01000093.1 GCA_020719105.1 Rikenella microfusus | reverse complement strand
ATAATAGCTTTAATTACCCTTATTCAACGTTGTGGCGCATGCAAAGAAACCGAAGTGCAACAAAATTAAGATTAAGGATAAGTGGAAAATAAAAGGAAGAAAAAGATTCTAATAATCATTTTAAAGAGCAAAACAACAAAGAATTTGATTCTCGTGATACTAGCGATTTAGAAGATTTACCATTTTAAAACCCTGTCAACATTATTTGATTCAGAGTTGAACTTATGAACTTTAATGCTTCAAAAATCCACAATCGTGTTATAAATCAGTATCTTTGTCTAAAACAATTTGATATGGAACTTACAGTTAATATAAAGGAGCAGAGTAAAATAGCTGCATTTCTTAATCTAATTAAAGAAATTGATTACATTGAGATTGTTAATGTGAAAGAAGAATTGCATGAACTTCCATCCGAGCATAAGGATTTGCTTGATAAAAGGCTGCAAAGAATAGAAAATGGTGCAACTACTTTTAAAAAATGGGACTTGATTAAAAAGAAATATGAAGACAAAGTCGTTTAGTATAGAATTATCAGACGAGGCGGAAGTTGACTTTGATAAATCATATGACTTTTATTTCGAAGACAGCCCTAAAGTTGCAGACACTTTCTTCAAGCAAATTAATCTTGGTTTTGAGAATATCAAGCAAAACCCAAAATCATTTCCAATTGCTCACAAAGATGTAAGAAAATATGTAGTAAAAAAGTTCCCGTTTGTGATTTACTATCGAATTGTTGATACAATAATAATACAGGTAATTGCAATTTTCCATACAAGCAGAAATCCTGAAATATGGAATGAACGGATATAAAGCACGACAACATACCATCAACAATAAACGTGGTAAATTGAGTTTTGATGAATCACCTATTTAAGCAGGATTTGCTTTAAGGGTAAACACAAACACGCTGCCGTTGTTTAGAATGCTTTCAACCCGAATGATACCTCCATTTAGTTCAACAAATTCCTTGCAAAGTATCAATCCCAGTCCGCTTCCTTTTTCATGATGAGTTCCCGAGGAACTGTGCATGTTTTGGCTGGAAAACAGATTATTTTGAACTTCGGGGCTCATACCCACTCCATTGTCTTTAATATAAAATTCATAAAAATCTTCAAGTGATTTTACATATATTTCAATCCTTCCATTATCGCCGGTAAATTTAATGGCATTCATCAGTAGATTTCTGAATATCGTTTTCACCATATTCTGATCGGCGTAAACGGAAAGATTTGTATCAATGGTGTTGGTAATGGATATATTTTTCTTGTCGGCTATGGGTTTCGAAAGGTTGATAATTTCCTGTAATAGAGGTGTTATAAGTAATATATCGGGTTCAAAAGCCATAACCCCCATTTTTGATTTTGACCAGTTTAATAGATTTTCGAGCAAGTCGAAGGTGTTTTTGGCTATTTCGGTAAGTGCTAAAAGTATTTTACGACGGCTGTTTTCGTCATAAAGTTTCGGAGAATTGGTCAGACTCTCGAGCATGCTTTTGAAATTTCCCATGGGACTTCTCAAATCATGGGCTATGATGGAAAACATTTTGTCTTTATCGGCATTTATTTTCTCCAATTCTGATTTTTGTTCAGCTAACTTTTCTGCTTGGCTTTGAATCTCGTATTTTTGTTCCTGTAGTTCTTTGTTTTTAAGTGTAATTTCAATAGTGCGCCGTTTTACCGTTTCTTCAAGATTCCTTTGCTGTCGTTTTAATTGGTTAATCCGATATATGTAAATTGAATAAACTATAGCAAATACAACTAAAAGGAGCAAAAAATAAAACAAACGGGTTTGTACAAACAGAGGTTTTATGCGGAAAGAAAGCATATCACCTTTATCATTCCATATACCGTCGTTGTTTGAGGCAATTACTTTAAAAGTATAATAACCCGGAGGAAGGTTGGTATAGGACACCGTACGTATATTCCCGGAATTAGTCCAGTCATCTTCATAACCAATGAGTTGGTATCTGAAATTGTTTTTTTGCGGTTCATGTAAACTTAATGCCGTAAACTCAAACGTTAACCTATTTTTACCCGGACGGATTAATATGGGTTCGAATAAATTTGCCAATTGGTTGTTAATGGTTAACGTTTCAATAACCACATTGGGTTTAAGGGTATTAATTTGTGTTATTGCCGGACTTATTTGCGTTATTCCATCAATGGTTGGGAATAAAAGACTGCCATTGCTGGCTCTTATTGATTGACTGGTAGCATTGCATTCTTCCTGATGCATTCCATCCTTTCGGTTGTATAAATAGATTTCGTACGAATTTGGTTTTCCTTGAATGAATTGGTGCAACGAAGCACTGTTAATTTTCATAATACCTGCGATGCAAGGCAACCAGAAATTTCCTGATTCATCCTCAACAATGTCAAATGGAGTGTCATCGGCAAGCCCATTAGCAGTGGATAATGTGTAAACTTTTTGATGGCGGATGCATGCTAAACCTCCATTCATAGCAATCCATATTGAACTGTCCTTGCTTTGATGTACGTTAAAAACAATATCGCTGGGCAACCCCCTTTTTTTGTTCCAAACATCAACTACCTTATCGTTAATTATAATGTTCAAACCACCATCGTTCGTACCCACTAAAAGCCTTCCTTCAAAATCTTCATCAATCGACATGATGAGCATAGAACTTAATCCGCTGGACACATCAATAACCTGAACGGTTCCGTCGGGTTTAATTTTTATCAATCCATTGTTTCTTGTTCCTACCCAAATATTTCCCTTTGAGTCCTCGTAGGTAATTCGTATTTTTGATGCAGGGAATCCATTATTCGGGTGGTAAAAAAATTCTTTTCCTTGGGGAGTTCTTTTTAGAAGGCCATCGTAAGTGCTGAACCAGATGTTTGATTTACTGTCTTTATAAATGTGTCGAACCCTTTTTCCTGATAAAGAAGTTTTTGTTTTATAGGGAAACACTTCTCCATTATTGATGCAGTTTAATTGTCCATTGTCGAAAGCTAATAGAAATTTCTGAGGGCCTATTTCACAAATTGAATTTACTGCTTTTCCCAGCAAACCGGTTTCCAGATTATAATTGGTAAATTTCCCATCTTTAACACGGGTTAAGCCATCTTTATAATTGGTAAGCCAAAGATTCCCTTCTAAATCAAAAATTAAGTCATTTATAAAGCTGTTTGGCAAACAAATTGATACCTCGTTTGAAAAATTAGAATTTTCCCTATTTTTTAAACGTACAATACCGTTGTTGGTGCCAAGCCAAATGGAGCCATTAATATCTTCTGTAATTACATTTATTGTAGCAACTGTTCCCATGGGTAGCATCGAAAAACTCTCGCCGTTATACTGAAACAACCCCTCGCTAGTGCCTATAAGAAGCATTTTTTCATTGGTAAAATACAAGCTATAAATCCATTGAATAGGTAAGGAGTTATTAATAGGAATGTGAGTTAATTTACCATGTTCGTATTTAAATAAACCCTCGCCTAATGTTCCAAAATATATTTCACCATTTGGGCCTTCAACTATGGAGCGTACTTCAATACTTGCTAAGGAGCTGGGGTAATCGATAAGTGTAAATTGTCCGTTTTTAAAAAGGAACCAACCTTTTTCAGATGAAGCACTATAAACAGTATTTTGCTTATCAATGTAAAGGGCCCGGTATAAGTGAAGAAAACCCTCTTCTTTACCATACGAATGAAAGGAACCATTTTTGTACGAAACCAATCCATTCCCTTGGGTAGTAAACCAAATGTTTCCCTGAAGATCTTCTCCAATTCGACCAATGGAATTATTTTCAAGGTCGGGGATATTTTTTTTGTTAAAAATAGTAAAGCGGTTTCCGTCGAACCGAATGATTCCGCCATAACTGCTAAGCCATAAGTATCCGTCGGAAGATTGATAAATATGTAATAATGAATTGGTCGGTAATCCATTTTCAGTGGTCCAGCGGTCGTAATTGAATTGAGAGAGATTTTTTTTATCGTCTAATAAATAAGGCTTTAGTTGAGCTTCTGATTTATAACCAGATGTAGCTAAAAGAATCAAAAAAAGAAAAGTATAACGCATACTATTAAGTACGATAAGTTTTATGCAATATAAAGTATTTATTGCAAAAGAAAAGAGTATTATAGGGAGAAATTAAAAAAAAACCGGGCCGACCCGGTTTTTTTTACAATGAAAATTCTTTAACCTTTTCCATGCCTAGTTTAATGGCATCAATATTCATGGGTATTAATTTGTGATGCCTTTCGGGCAATGATTTTCGGAGTCCTTTTTCAACATTTTCAGTTTTAACTACGGGTTTTATTTTAAGGTAGGCACCCAATACTATCATGTTGAATGTTTTAGGATTTCCCATTCGGGTAGCTTCTTCAACACCATCAATAGCAAAAATCTTAATATCGGTTCTTTTAGGGGGATGCGTTATGCCATTTGGGTCGAATAATAGAATACCTCCTGTTTTTACAGTTTTTTCAAACTTATCCATCGATTGTTGATTAAGAATGATGGCTGTATCGTACTGATGAACAATGGGTGAACTAATTCGCTCATCGCTAACTATAACAGTAACGTTGGCTGTTCCACCTCTCATTTCTGGACCATACGAGGGCATCCAGGTAACTTCTTGGTTTTGCATTACACCTGAATAGGCCAATATTTTTCCCATGGAGAGTACTCCTTGTCCTCCAAAACCGGCAATTATAATTTCTTCAGTCATAGTATTTGGCTTTAGGTGTTATTCAATGTATTTTTTATATTCTTCTTCACTGTTCCTTTCTGAATCTTTTAAGTCACCTAGAGGATAAAACTTAAACATGTGTTCTTCCATCCAACGGTTCGAATCAACAGGTGAAAGTTTCCATCCTGAAGAACAAGTAGAGACTATTTCAATGAACGAAGTGCCTATCTTTTTATCCTGGTTTTCGAAACCTTTTTTGATGGCTTTTTTAGCTTTTCGCACGGCGGCCGGTGTTTGAACACTCTGGCGGGTAACATAAGCCACACCGGGTAGTTGGGCAATTAACTCAGTTATCTTCAATGGATATCCATGCAGGGCAGCTTCCCGGCCATAAGGACTGGTTGCCGTTGCCATTCCCATCAAAGTTGTTGGAGCCATTTGTCCGCCGGTCATTCCATAAATAGCATTGTTAACAAAAATTACCGTAATGTTTTCACCCCGGTTGCAAGCGTGTAATATTTCAGCTGTGCCGATGGATGCCAAATCTCCGTCACCTTGATAGGTAAATACATAATGGTCGGGCAATAGTCGTTTGGTAGCCGTAGCTAATGCTGGGGCTCTTCCGTGTGCGGCCTGCTGCCAGTCAATATCTAAATAATTGTATGCCAAAACCGAGCATCCAACAGGTGAAACGCCTATGGTTTTTTCCTGAATGCCTAATTCCTCAATAACCTCTGCTACTATTTTATGGATAACGCCATGACTGCAGCCCGGGCAGTAATGCATTATGTTATCGGTAAGGATTTTGGTTTTTCCGTAAACCAGATTTTCCTTCTTTATAATGTCTTTAATTTCAATAGCTGCCATAATTATTTTCCTTCCTTGATAAATTTTTCCATAGCCACTAACACTTCATCCGGTGAAGGTATTACTCCTCCATATCGTCCAAAATGACTTACCGGAATTTTCCCGTTTGCTGCTAAACGAACATCATAAACCATTTGCCCGGCGCTCATTTCAACGGCTAGCATGCCTTTTACCTGATTTGCAAGTTCTGATAGTCGCACTGTTGGATAGGGCCACACGGTAATAGGCCGTAATAAGCCTACTTTTATTCCTTTTGCCCGAGCCAGTTGAACCGATTTTTGGCAAATACGGGCTGATGAGCCATAGGCTACATATAGATACTCTGCATCTTTGGTTTGGAACTCTTCAAAACGCACTTCGTTCACTTCAATTTCGCGATATTTTGCTTGTAAATGGTGATTGTGTATTTCTTGTTTTTCCGATTCTAAATTCAATGAGGTTATAACGTGACGCTCCCTATCTTTTGTTTTACCAGTAGTAGCCCAAGTGCCGCTGATTTTTTTAATTTCGGCATCTGTCCAGCGGGGTTTAGATTCGGCTACTATCACTTTTTCCATCATTTGTCCAATCACACCGTCGGTCAGTATTAACGAAGGAATGCGGTATTTGAATGCTAAATCGAAACCCAATCCAACAAAGTCATTCATTTCCTGAACTGAGGCAGGAGCAAGGGCTATAACCTGATAATCGCCATGGCCACCCCCTTTGGTAGTTTGAAAATAGTCAGCTTGTGATGGTTGAATAGTTCCTAAGCCCGGACCGCCGCGTACCACATTTACAATTAGGCAAGGCAATTCGGCTCCAGCCAGATAGGAAATACCTTCGAGCATTAAGCTGATACCGGGGCTCGATGAGGAAGTCATAACTTTCTTGCCACAGGAGGCTCCACCATAAAGCATATTAATAGAAGCCACCTCGCTTTCAGCCTGTAGGACTACCATTCCGGTGGTTTCCCAAGGTTTTGCCAGCATCAGGGTTTCCATAATTTCCGACTGTGGGGTAATTGGGTATCCAAAATATCCATCGCAACCGCACCGCATAGCAGCTTCAGCAATTGCTTCATTCCCTTTCATTAATTTTAATTCACCCATTAGTATTCTATTTTTAATAGCTTAAAATTAAATAGTAATCTTATAAACAGTGATAACGCTATCCGGACAAACCATGGCACAATTGGTACATCCAATACAAGCTTCAGGATTTTCCATGTACGCATAGTTGTAGCCTTTTCCGTTCACTTGTTTGGCTAATTCAATTACATGGGTAGGACAGGCAGTGATGCAAACTCCGCATCCCTTGCATAATTCCTTATCAACATCAATAGCTCCTCTCACTTTTGCCATAGTTATAGTTTTAATAAATTGTTGACTTTTATATTTTTAGCCACGTATTCACCGATTAGTTTTGTTTAAATAGTCGAATCGGTTCGGATATTACTTTTCAAATATCATGACTAAGAATCTCTATTTGATTTTTTTATCTGTGAATCTGTGGCAATTTTTGTTTTTTTTTGAATGCTTTCTAATTATAATTAAATGTAAAAATTATTCTTTATCTATTTTAAAATCATGATTGAATTGTTTAACTCTTTTTTCAAGATCCAAAAACTGGGTATGTTTAACTTGACTAACGCAGGCTCTCAACCCTTCTGTCCGGTCGCTTCCACAGGTTATTAGCCCAATAGCACTGATTCCATAATACAATAGGTTTTTAATTAAATCGCCACTTTGCATACCAGGGTACGAAATGGTGAAATAAAAACCATCAGCCAATTCTTGGTCATTGTCTTTATCGTAAACTAAGTTAAATCCATTTTCAAGAAAAATGCGTTTCATTATGGCAGCTTTTTCACCGTATTCCCTCACGGTTTCAACAAAATTGAATTTGCCTTCGTTAGCTGCTTTGAACATGGCTGCTAAACCGTATTGTGCCGAATGGCAAACCCCGCTACTAAAAGCATAGATTAGCCGTTGAATGAGCACATACCCAAGACTTGCTATTCCAAAACGTTCCAATAAATTTGGATATTCGCGGCAATACAGGGTATTTGATATGCACAGCATACCAATGCGTTGTCCGGCATTGCTAAATGCCTTTGAACTGGAAATTAGTAAAATATAATTGTTGGTATAGTTTGCAACAGTGGGCTGGTAAGGTGGTTCTCCCGGTTTTGAAAGATCATTGCGGAAATCCATGGCAAAGTAGGCCAAATCTTCCAATACAATAAGGTCATATTTATTGGCTATATCGCCAATAATTTTTAATTCTTCCTCGGTAAAGCATATCCATGATGGGTTGTTTGGATTGGAATAGATAATTGAATTGATGTTTCCTTTACTAACAATTTCCTCCAATTTAGCTCGCAGCTTTGAACCTCTATAAATATACACATCAAAATGGGTGTATTTGTGTCCCATTACTTTGAACTGTGTTTTCTGAACTGAAAATCCCGGATCGATAAACAGGGCAGTATCCCTTTTCGGATCGAGATTGCTTACCAGCATAAAGGTAGCGTAACCGCCCTGCATTGAACCAACCGTAGGAACACAACCTACTGGACTCACATCAATATTCATAAAGTTTTTTACAAATTTCGACGTTTCTTCTTTAATGGAAGGAATTCCATCGAGCATCGGATAAATGGCAGCTACTCCATTGGTAAGGGCTTCAATTTCTGCTAAAGTTCCTACATCGGGCGGTTTAATACCGGGCACACCCATTTCCATGCGAATAAATTTTTCCCCGGTATCTTCTTCCAGCGTATTTACCAGCCGAACAATTTCCCGAATGGTAGCAAGCCCTAAATCAGGAATGTTTGATTGATTAATAGCCTTAGAAACCTTTTGGTAATCGATAGGAGTTTTACTCATACACGGTGTTTTTCTTTTATTCTAATTTGCTGCAATTATAAGGAAATTCAAACGAAGGAAACAGGGACAGAGGTATATTTAATAACAGCATTTTTATTAAGTAAAATCTTATGTTTGCTTACAATTTGAAAGTTGCCCGTTTATTGCGTTTATATAGGCATACATAGAAATAAAAAAGCCCCCGGAGGGGCTTTATGTTTTAGTTTTTAATAATTTGGTATATTTCCTGTTCTGAATCATAAAATTCAGTTAACTGATAAATACCTCTTGACCA
>DYQV01000591.1 GCA_020719105.1 Rikenella microfusus | reverse complement strand
ATGGAGTTTTCTACCAGGTTGCTATCAATTTCTAGCATGCCATTGGTTAAATAGTTTTGCAGGCTTACCCACCGATTCGAGCAATATTCAAAGGCCTTGCCAATAGGACTTAGTGGCGTAACGTTGCTCTTCTCTTGATAGATGTATTGCCCTATTTCATTAATAATAGGTAATGATTTTTCGATTCTTAAGGCATGGCGCTCTTCGTGAGACATTTCAGATTCTTTGGCAAGAGCTTCAATAGCATATAATAATTGAATGAGCTTCATAACATGCGAGGCTCTTACGTTGTCATTTTGAAGAGCTTTTTCAAAATACCGACGTGCATGCGCCCAACATGATAGGTGTGTAATGTTTTGTAGCGATGCCAAATAGGTATAACCTGCGTAACCATCGGTTTGCACATAGCCAGTAAAGGATGATAAATCATCGATAGGACCTTTGGTACTACGGCTTTTATAGTACTCAAAAAGCACCGATTTTGACAATGGGGCATACCTAACCCACATGTACCCTTGATGGCATGCTCCTTTCTTATCTTTATCTTGTACTTTTATTGGCGATTCATCAATCATCTGATAAGTTTCTCGAAAAACATGTAAGCGATGAACCGCATAGAGTGGCTGCAACAATTGAGCTCCTAACCTTACCCACGATTCTAATGTGGAACTAGGCAAGGGCACTCCCATTTGAATTATGCGGCGAAGTATGCGATATAAGGGTAAGTGATAAATGAATTTATCGGTAAAAATCATCGACAATAAAGCAGGACTTGCAATGCATTTAGGAATAGGTCTGTTTAATTCGGCAATTACTTGTTTTTGATTTCCGGCAACATCCTCTTTGGTCATGTATTTTGGACGGATGATGCGATTGATATGCAATTTTGCTGGGGTATAATCCAATTCCTCAGTAATCTCTTTGCCAATACATACCATGCCAGTGGTGTCTTCCGATGGCTCAATAACAGTTTCAACAACGGGTAAATGTGATGGTAATGCCATGCGACCATGGTGTTCTTTTTTAGGTTTTTTACGCTCATATGAAACCCTAATGAGTTCACGCTCAGCTTTAACAGCTTCCTCAATTTCGGCAATTTTGGGCTCAAATTCAAGGGTTAATTGTTTGGAGTCTATGATTTGTGCAAAACGCTCTCTTTTAGAGCCAAAAATCATTCTTTTAAGCTGCTCTATTTGAAACCTAATCGCTTCATTGTCGGCTGTTAGTTTTTCAATAGTAGAATTTTTATCAGCAAGAGTTTGTTCCAAAATGGCATTTTTAGCCATCAAGGTTTTTATTGCGAACGTCTCATTTTCTTGCTGTTTTATCATGCTCAAATATACCCTAAAACCCTCTATTTTCAAAGGTTTTAGAGATATTTTATTTGAAAAAATCAATCAAATTTGAACCGCTTTTTTTTACTCATGTTGCTAAAAGAAAGACCCTCTAAAAGCATCAAAAGCTCTTCTCTTTTCAATTGTTTTGACGACTCATTATGGGCTGTATGGGAATATCTGCCCCTCTCCAGGCGCTTATAAAACAGGGCAAATCCATCGCCATCCCAATAGAGTAGCTTAATGTGGGTGCGTGTTTTATTTAAAAAAATGAACATATCACCCGAAATGGGGTCTTTTTTTAGATGATTTCTTACAATTCCGGCCAATCCATCGAACCCATTTCGCATATCAATGGTGCTGCTACACAAAAAGTATCGCAAGTTAGCACTCAACCCTAACATTAACTGTAAATTTTTAAAACCAAACCGCTTGGAAATGTT
>DYQV01000590.1 GCA_020719105.1 Rikenella microfusus | reverse complement strand
TTTTATTTTTAATTTACACTATCTGTAAGTTGTTTTAACTATTTTACTTCTATTTTCCCACTCATCAACTGTCTGAACCTTTGATTTAGTTGATTAAATGATTTTATTGATTTTTCTTTTGTGCTGATTGATTAAACTTTGAATTGATTAGCCGTTTAAATTCCAAACTTTTTGAACCAAAATTAATGAGAAGCCCAATTTCCAAATCATAAGCTTCTAAGTAATTGATAGCTTGTGCTAAATGAACTTCCTCCAGTTTTGTTATTGCTTTTAATTCAACAGATACTACATCTTCAACCAAAAAGTCAACTCTACGAGTGCCAATTTGTTGTTGCTTGTAATAGATTGGCATTTCATGCTCTCTACTAAACGTAATGCCATTATCAGTAAACTCTATTGCCAATGCCCTCTGATAAATAACTTCCTGAAATCCATTACCCAATGCTTTATGTACGGTCATTGTGCATCCAATAATCTTGGAGGTTAATTCAGAATATTTATACTGCTCTTTTATCATATCGACATAATCATATTAATCATTCAATCAGTTTAATCAAAGGTTCAGACTTTTATTTTCCCACTCATCAACCTTGGTAATAAACTATCGCGGGTTTGGGTTAAGATTTGAATTTGAAAAGTATTTTCAACAATTTTATCGAAGATTGGATTTGCCATTTCATCAAACTTAATTAGCATATCTTTTGAAGGTATAATTGTTTCAATTTCTCTAAAATTTGATTTGCTAATTTCTTGAAATGTTGAACCATTAGCTTTACTTTTTATGGCATCCATATTTTGTTTAAGCCAAAATAACATAAATAAGTTTGAAACTAATTTTCCTTGAATTGCTATGTAACCTTGATTAATAGAAATTGGTACTTGGGAAATTGCAATGTACCCAATAGGTGCTCTTGAAGATAAAAGCAATGTGCCCCTTGGCATAACGCCTGAACTTATTTGCTTTACACCTAATTCAGTTATTTTTCTTTCTGTGTCAATTAAAACAGGTGCTTGAATGTTTGACAAGTCCTTTGGAGTTGTCCAATAAAAATCTCCATTCCAATATTCCTCTTTTGTTGTACTTGGTGTTGTCCCGCCTTTTACATCAACCATTTCCCCTACTTTCCCCATTCTCCACCCCTTCGGCAAACCATCCACCAACTCGCCATCAAAACCCGGAAACTTAAAATCAACAAACCACTCTTTAAAAATAGCCTGTGCCACAGCTTCGAGGGTTTGGTTCATTTGTAGGTTGAGTTCTATTTTGTCGTCGAGGGAAGTGAGGATTTGGGCGATTTGGGTTTGGGTTGCGATGTCAGGAATTGCCCACTCTGATTTCTCAAGTTGTTTCCAATCTGCTCTTGGCATTCGTGTACCTGAGCTACCAGAGTTCGCAATATTAGTAAATTCTTCTGTTGCTATAAGATAATATAGGAAATTCTTCTCAACTGCTTTTTTGTTTTTGATAACATAAATATCAGTTGAACAAACACCGTCAAATTTTGGCTTATAAACTTTTCTGAAATAGGGACGTAATTTTCCATATAAAATATCACCATTGTAAAACTTGAATTTATTACTAATTACGCTATTTGAACTACCAACACCATTTAGTCTTAAACTTTGTTGCTCGATATGTTCTAAGCCAATGTAATGTTGTTCTTTTCCATTAGGAACAATTTGCTCTTTACGTAATTCAGCAATCTCGCTTAGCTTATATTTTTTCCATTCGCTCATTTGTTAAACTTTGATTTTTGTTGCATTTTTCACTACGTTTGTTGTAT
>DYQV01000589.1 GCA_020719105.1 Rikenella microfusus | reverse complement strand
TTATGAATATGAATTGGAAAGGGATACCTCTTTTATTATTGATTCTTGTTGTTTTTATATCGTGCCAAAAGGAGGAAATTGTAGATGTAACACAAAAAACTGAACTTGACAAGGTTGTTGATTCAGAATTTAAGCGGTTACAAATGCCAGGTTTGGCATGTTTAGCCGTAAAGGACGATTCGGTTGTATATCTTGGTTTAAGAGGATATGCAAATAGAAATGAAAAAAAAGCATTCACCAATCAAACCCGTATGCTGATAGCTTCAACGTCAAAATCTGTAACATTGACGGCTATCATGCAGCTCTACGAAAAAGGATTGGTAAATCTTGATACGGATATTAACCAGTACCTGCCATTTCAGGTGCAGAATCCCCATTATTCCGATTATCCAATAACAGTAAGGATGCTGCTTACCCATACTTCTTCCATATCCGATGCCGCCTATATGCCCTCAATCTATTATCTTTTTGGATACGTTGATTATCCTGAAACATTGATGGGTTTTGAGGAAAATTACCTGACACCGGCAGGCAGCAATTACACTAAAAAGAATTTTGCAGATAATAAACCGGGCGAAGTTTACGATTATTCTAATGTGGGGGCAGCCCTTATTGCTTGCTTGGTAGAGCATGTTACAAATACCGGATTCAATGATTATTGCAAACAGAATATTTTCGGGCCGTTGGGTATGGATAAAACTACATGGTTTTTCAGCGAAACACCTAAAAATGAAATTGCTATCCCATATTCCGACAATAACATCGTCAACCCGTCAAAACCATTTTACACCTATCCAACTTATCCCGATGGACATTTAATAACAACCATTGAAGATTTGTCGAAGTTTATGAGGGCTTTCATTATGGATGGTCAATACAACGGGTTCCAACTATTGCAACCTCAGACTATTGATACCATTATGCATGAAAACATAAGCATTCCCGGAGGCAAACAGGGTTTGATATTTTTTGAACATAAAATTGGACAATTTGAGGTGTGGGGACATGATGGTGGCGACCCGGGCGTTTCCACCGAAATGTATTTCGACAGAGAAAAACGGGTGGGTTATATCATGTTTAATAACCGCACCTCAGCCTATTCATCTTCACTCGGAAATGCTTTATTACTCTACGCAAACCAATATTAATAAATTTAAAACATACAAAATGCAAACAAAATATTTTTTCATCCGGTTAACAGTATTACTTTTATTATCTATCCTATTTGTAAATAGAGCAAATGCATCAGGTTCTGATACAACCCGCACCAACAAAAGCATTGTAGTTAGTTACTGGGGCACGCTCAATAACAACCTTGGGATAAAGTTGGGGTTAGAAAAGACACGCGTATTTTCATCGAATTATGCTGTCTATAGTTCAATTTCCTTGCTTATAAACAGAAAACCTGACACTTATACCTCAGCGGGTATCGTCTTAAACAGTTCACTTCGCAGAACAGGTAAAAGAGGATTGTATTTTGACCATGGACTTAATTTTGGTTATTTAGGGAGTTATTACGATTTTGATTTTTACCGCACCAATTCAGACAACGAAATTGTTAATGTTGGCAGAAAATGGGTTAGTTCCATCATCCTAGGTTATTCATTTGGATTGGGTTATGATTTTGCAAAAAAAACAAAAACCAATGTGCAAATATTTATAAAACCGGGAATATATTATCGTTTCCCAAATAACGACAACATTTTTTACTTGAACAATTATAGTATTGAAATGGGATTGGCTTTACATCCGAAATGGTTGAACAAGAAAAATAACTACCGCCAA
>DYQV01000588.1 GCA_020719105.1 Rikenella microfusus | reverse complement strand
TTAATTCGAAAAGATAACGTTTGAACGAAATTTTATCAAAATCAGCTATTGGGTTATCCGGGCAAATTATTCAAATTCCATTATGACTTATGGGCAACCGCCTCCACTTCTTTAAAAACGCGCATAAAATTCCCACCCCAAATTTTACGGATTTGCTCTTTGGTATAACCTCTATTTACCAGTTCAAGGGTGATATTCCCAATTTCGGAAACATCGAAACAACCATTCACTCCACCTCCACCGTCAAAGTCAGTTCCTATTCCTACATGGTCAATCCCGGCTACCTTCACAATATGGTCAATATGGTCAACCACATCCTGAACATTGGCCAAATTGGGTGGAAAATCAACATCCAACTGATACCACTCCTTTATTCCTTGGCGTCGCTGTTCGGGAGTGTAATTTTCCCAGTTGGTATGACGCGCTTCAAAAGCAGCTTCGGCACTATCGCGGGGCGGGTAACTGGGCATTTTTTTTACGTAATCGCTTAAAATACACATTTGTATAACTCCTCCATTTTCTGCCAAAGCAATTAACATGGAATCGGTGAGGTTTCGTGGATTATCGCACAGCGCACGGGTACAGGAGTGGGATGCAATTACAGGAGCCTTTGAAATGCGTAATACATCAAAAAAGGCACTATCGCTGGCATGCGACACATCCACCATAATACCCAGCTCATTCATGCGGGCAACCACTTGCCCACCAAGTTCCGATAACCCGTTAAACTCCTGTCCCTTTTTGTCGGTAGATGAATCAGAAAGATCATTATTTTTGGTATGAACCAATGTAATGTACCTGGCTCCCCTTTTATAAAAGTATTCAATGTTATCAATGCTATTGCCCAGTGCATATCCATTTTCGATTCCCAGATAAATGGCTCTTTTACCTTCCTTTTCCAAACGATAAGCATCGGAAGGAGTTAAAGCTATTTCAGCCTTACTGCCTAATGGTGAAATAACTTGGTAAACCGCATCAAATATTTCATCGGTTTTTTGGAATGCTTTTTCCAATCCGGCACTATCGCGGGGACCTTGCCCAATAAAGGCTGCAAAAAATACGGCATCCAATCCTCCTTTTTCCATTCTGGGAAGGTCAATTTTTCCTCCTCCAGTTTTGGAATTATGCCATTTGGCAATGTCAAATGTATCGTTTACAAACTTCAAAGGGGTATCAGTATGCGAATCCATGGTAAGCACCTCCTTATGAATTTTCACAGCTCGCTCTTCCACTGTTTGGCATGAAAACAATACCAAATAAGAACTGGCTAAAATCAACAAACTAAATCGCTTCATCTTAAATAATTTTGTTCTCAAATATAGGAATTCCCTTTAATCTGAGAACCCATTCAATAAATTGATTTGATTTTACAAAAATGCCTGTTTCGGAAGATAAATAAACTTATTTGTTAGTTATCTGTTTCGTTTATATTCAACAAATTGGCTAATAATCAATTCGTTTTAATTAAAAACCCAATTTATTAGCTTAAAGGATACACTAATTATCAATTAATGTCATTAATCAAATTTTCATTACGAATTAAATATCAAACGTTTGCATAAATCTGTATAGGTAATGTTGTAGCATTTAATCAATTTATTCACAACCTGTGAAAACGTTATGCATACCTTAAATTTGACTTTATCAAAGCAACAACCTTAACTTAGCACAATATTTAATACCTAATATCAAATGCTTATGAAAAATCTTATACTTTACACTTTTTTATTTTTTCTGTTAAGCCTTCCATACATAGTAAATGCCCAACAAGTAACTATAAGTGGCCA
>DYQV01000587.1 GCA_020719105.1 Rikenella microfusus | reverse complement strand
CATCGCACATTCACACCTTTCGCTGTGCTCAGGTATGAATAAAGCGGGTTAGATTGAAAACCTGAATTTTGGCTTTTTTTCAGCCACACTATCTTCTTTCCGAAATATTGTAACACTTATATTCTAATTTATTGGATTGTAAAGTATTTCTTTCAAATGATTTACTAAGGGGGAATTCGACCTTAAAATCCCGTTTTAATCGTATTCATTTCTTCAATCAATATTCCTATGCAACCTTCAGCAGTATAGTTATCTTTTGTTTTATCAGAATTATCGGGTACCGTTAATTCAAAAAATACTTCCTGATTTTTTTTTGAGGAGAACTCCAAATTTAATGAAAAGGAATGTTGGCTGTTGTTATAAATTTCAGTTCCCTTAGAATCTTTTATTACAAATAATAGAATATCATTAAAGATGGAATCATTGCAAAGCGTAATCCGGTAATCTTTATTATCCAACAAATTAAAAGGAATTCGGCGTAATTCTCCAGCATTAAATTTATAGGCTGCAGAATGGTCGTTAATTTGATAGGAAAATTTTGAAACGGTTGGGCTGCAATGCTTTTTATGAAAGTCAAAACATCTTTGCGAAAAAGTAAGTGTGCTGGCAAAAACAAAAACAATGAAACCAATCCAACGCAGCATGTTAAAAACCTTTGGTTGGAGTAATCATGTGCTCTATCAATACCCCAATGCATCCCATTTCAGTTTCTTTCTCAAGAATAATAATGCCGTCGTCACCTTCTGCTGTCAAATTAGCACTTTGGCCAGGTACCGATAGTTCAATATATATATCACGGGTTTGAGCTACTGTAAATTCAAATTCACTGCTATAGGCATCGGTTGAATTATCATATAAAACGGCATCTGTATCCTTGTCTATGAGTTTAAGTTTAATTTCATTACCTAAAATATGGTCCCAGCACATGGAAATTCTATAATCGCGCCCATTGTAAATAGTAAATGGAGTAGCGGAAACTTGGCCTTTAAGAAAAAGGGCACTTCTGGATTCATCGTTTATTTTATAGTATATGTTTTTACTGGTTGGGCAACTGTCTCTTTGGTAACCATAACATTTCCGAACTGTGTAATCGTTAATCTGTCCTATTGTAAATAAGGGGGTACAAAAAAATAAAAAAAGAATTAGATACTTGATTGCTCTTAGTTGCATAGCCAATTTAATTTGAAAAAATTATTTTTATACTTTTAGTTGATGGTGACATTAACTGTCCATTCTGCGATTGTAAAATTATATCTTTTAAATAAATAAACTTGTATTTTATTTCACCATTTAATATTTCCCCCTGCATTTCTTTAGTAATTGCTCCCGATGAACTGTGCAGGGTTATTTCTTTTCCAAGAGTGATGGCATTCATACTGAACGCTGTAACAATTATTCCTTTTTGATTTGTTTTTAAGGTATCTGTATTTAAGATATCTTCGCGTGGCATCATAACCTTTTGACGATCAATCTCAGTTTTATTGATAACAATCAATGTATCAATGGTGTGGCTAAAGACTTTGTCCTCGGTTTCTTGTGAATACAATCTTGTGACGCCTGAATTCAGGCATCCAACCCACGTAATCAAAAAAAAGAAAAAAAAATTTAAAAGCATTTTTTTTCAATGGTGATTTCAAGCCAAAGTTAAAAAAAATGTAAAGCATACAAACATCTCACAAAAAATTTATAGTTCGATAAAGGGCATTCTCTGGTTAAACCACTTTGTTTTAACCTACTTAGTGTTTCTTAGAAAACTCTCATTTTTTAGAATTGAATATATTCTGTAAA
>DYQV01000092.1 GCA_020719105.1 Rikenella microfusus | reverse complement strand
ATTTTCCAATAAATCACTAAAAATACTATTTTTGTTAAAAATGGTTCTCAATGGGTAAATGGTTTTTGATAGTAGTTTCTTGTCTAATTTCCTTGAAAGGTTTCTCGCAAACATCGGAAACCTACAAAGGGGAAACCGTGAACCGTAAAGATGCCGAAAACAAAAAGCAAGGTACATGGGTTAAGTTGGATGTTGCGGGTAATTTGGAAGAAAAGGGGGAATACATCAACAATTTTAAAGAAGGCCTATGGTATGGCTATTACCCCTCAGGAAAATTGAAACACGAGATTACCTATACCAGCAACCGTCCCGATGGTCCTGCCAAGTTTTATTACGAAGATGGTAAAATATCGGAACAAGGTTTGTGGAAAATTAACAAGTGGGTGGGAGAATACAAGTATTACCACGAAAACGGGAGCCTTGCCTACGATTGGAAATACAACGAAACCGGCAAACGAACCGGTGAGCAAAAATACTATTATCCCGATGGTTCCCTAATGATTAAAGGCGATTGGAACGACGGTAAAAAAGAAGGCGTTCTTACCGAATTTCACCCCGATGGCAGCATCCGTTCACAAATGAGTTTTTTGGAAGGCAAGGTGGATGTGGCATCCATTAAAGAATTTGAAATTGGACAAAAACCGTCACAAAAGCTTGTTGCCCCAAAAACTCAAGAGGTTACGGAATCGAAACCCAACAACGAAAAAATTGGGGCGTTTACCAAAACCGGTTATTTTAAGACTTTTAACGAATTCAAAAAAATTGACCGGGAAGGGGATTTTGTAAACGGAAAATTCATGACCGGCAAACGCTATATTTATAACGACGAAGGGGTTCTAACCCGCACCCTTATTTTCAAAGACGGTAAAGTGGTGGAAACCATTGATGCCAATGAAACAAATTAACGAAATTGTTGAAACGATTGACTGTTATCGACCCAATATGCTCATTTTGGATGTTCATTAGTCATTTTCTGAGAATTCATTGAAATGTGAAAACTATCGCAACTTAACCCGGATTATTCTTGAATAATCCTGACGATAAAGCTAATCCTCAAAATTGGGGAAATAAAAACTCCCAATTTTGGGAATAGCTATCCCGATGTAAAATCGGGAGGGGTTTACTTGCGTGAGCTCACTTTGTTCGGTTCCCGCTTTGCAACCCAATACCCGTCGCACATTCATGCCTTTCGCTATGCTCAGGTATGAATAAAGCGGGTTAATTCCTGCTTTTTCCTCAATTAAAGAAATATTTTTAGCTTTGCACATTCAAAATCAGAGCAAGCATGACCGCACCGAAAATTTTCATTTATAATACGCTAACACGCGAGAAGGAAGAATTTGTACCCATTCAACCAAACCATTTGGGTTTATATGTTTGTGGGCCTACCGTTTATGGCGAAGCCCATTTGGGCCATGCCCGTCCGGCCATTACCTTCGATTTGGTAGTCAGGTTTTTCAGACACCTGGGCTATAAAGTGCGCTATGTGCGCAACATTACCGATGTAGGCCATTTGGTGGATGAAAATGCCGGCGAAGGCGAAGATAGGATTGCCAAGAAAGCAAGGATCGAAGAGTTGGAACCCATGGAAGTGGTGCACAAATATACCGAGAGTTACCAACATTTTATGCGGGCACTGAATGTAATGAGCCCAAGCATTGAACCCCGGGCCAGTGGACACATCATTGAGCAACAGGAAATGGTGCGCCAAATATTGAAAAACGGGTACGCTTATGAATCGAATGGCTCCATTTATTTTGATGTTTTGAAATACAACCAAAAATACAATTACGGCAAGTTATCAGGCCGCAATCTGGAAGATTTGCTCGAGAATACGCGTGCACTCGACGGGCAGTCGGAAAAGCACAACAGCTTTGATTTTGCCTTATGGAAAAAAGCAAGCCCGGAGCACATCATGCGCTGGCCGTCGGAGTGGAGTGAGGGTTTTCCCGGCTGGCACATGGAATGTTCGGCCATGAGCATGCGGTATCTGGGCCAAACCTTTGATATTCATGGAGGTGGAATGGACTTGGTTTTTCCGCATCACGAGGCTGAAATTGCCCAATCAACAGCAGCCAACGGACACGAAGCCGTACATTACTGGATGCACAACAACATGATAACCATCAACGGGCAAAAAATGGGCAAATCGTTGGGTAATTACATCAACCTGAGCGAACTATTTAGCGGAAACCACAAACTGCTGGAACAGGCTTATAGTCCAATGACTATAAGGTTTTTTATACTTATGGCGCATTACCGAGGCACACTCGACTTTTCGAATGAGGCACTTCAAGCCGCCGAAAAGGGATTGGACCGCTTGATGAAAGCCATGCAGAGCCTTGATAAAATTAAGATATCCGAAGCATCAACTATAGAAATTAAACCGCTGAGCGATAAATGTTATCAGGCGTTGGCCGACGATTTTAACAGCCCCATATTAATTGCCGCTTTGTTTGAAGCGGTATCCATGGTAAATAATCTGGTCGCCGGAAACGAAAAAATAACCAGTGCAAACCTGCAAGAACTGAAAACACTTTTTAATGATTTTGTGTTGGAAATCCTTGGCCTTCTTCCCGATGGAAAGAGCGAAACAGATGGGAATAACTTATCATCCCAATTGATTGACCTTTTACTAAATATGCGGATGGAAGCCAAACGAAATAAGGACTGGGCTACTTCCGATAAAATCAGGAGCCAATTGACTGCCATGGGTGTTGAAATTAAAGATACCAAAGACGGATTTGAATGGGAAATGAGGTAGGAATTATTATTTTTGCCGATTATATTTTGAAGAACAACATTTATGGAAGCAATTAAGAGAACAAAAATCGGTAAGGTGCTGAAATCGGAAAGTTACGGCAGCAGCGTTTGTGTTAAGGGCTGGGTACGAACCAAGCGGGGCAGTAAAAATGTGGCTTTTTTGGCGCTTAACGATGGTTCAACCATACATAATATCCAAATAGTAGCCGACTTTGAAATCATTGATGAAACACTTTTGAGCCGCATCCATACCGGTGCGTCGCTTTCGGTTATTGGTTCCTTAATAGAAAGCCAAGGAACAGGTCAAAAAGTGGAAGTAAAGGCTGAAAGCATAGAGGTTTTGGGTGAAGCCAATCCCGATGAATATCCGTTGCAACCTAAAAAACACAGCCTTGAATTTTTGCGCGAAAAAGCTCACCTGCGATTCCGCACCAATACGTTCAGCGCTGTTTTCCGCATCCGTCATGCCATGGCTTTTGCCATTCACCAATTCTTTAACGGCAAAGGGTTTTATTACATGCATTCGCCCATTATTACCGGTTCCGATGCCGAGGGCGCAGGCGAAATGTTTCAGGTTACCACGCTCGACCTCGATAAATTGCCTAAAACTGAAGACGGGAAAGTTGACTATTCAAAAGATTTCTTTGGTAAATTGACCAACCTAACCGTTTCCGGACAGTTGGAAGGCGAATTGGCCGCATTGGCTTTGGGCGAAATATATACGTTTGGACCCACTTTCCGTGCCGAAAATTCAAATACATCGCGCCATTTGGCCGAGTTCTGGATGATTGAACCTGAAATGGCCTTTTACGACATTAAAGACAACATGGATTTAGCCGAAGAAATGCTCAAGTATTTGGTACAATATGCGCTCGATAATTGTCGCGATGATTTGGAATTCCTTCAAAACCGGTTGTTGGAAGAAGAGAAATTGAAGCCTCAGAACGAGCGTTCCGATTTGCCTTTGATTGAAAAGCTGGAATTTGTTACCAAAAACGACTTTGTACGGTTGGCTTACACCGAGGCCATTGACATTCTTATTAAATCGAAACCCAACCAAAAAGGCCAATTCCAATATCCGGTGGAATGGGGAATAGACCTCCAAAGCGAACACGAGCGGTTTTTGGTGGAAAAGCACTATAAAAAACCGGTAATATTAACCGATTACCCGAAACAGATAAAGGCCTTTTACATGAAGCAAAACGAAGACGGCAAAACCGTCCGCGCCATGGATGTGCTTTTCCCAGGAATTGGGGAGATTATTGGAGGTTCGCAACGTGAAGAGAGTTATGAAAAACTAAAAGCCCGCATTGATGAAATGGGAATCCATGAAGCCGATATGTGGTGGTTCCTCGAAACCCGCAAATTCGGAACCGTGCCTCACAGCGGTTATGGGCTTGGGTTTGAGCGCTTAATGCTTTTTGTTACCGGTATGGGAAACATCCGCGACGTGATTCCATTTGCCCGCACCCCCAAAAATGCTGAATTCTAAAAGATAAGAATCATTCTAAATTGAGAAGGATCTGCAACAAAAGCAGTTCCTTTTTCGTTTACATAATATGATTTTTGATTATGGAACATGCAATTTTATACCAATAATACCAAGGTTTTTCACTAAATTGCATCCTAATTTTAATTATACGAAAAAGCAACGTTGCATGTTAAATCAGCGGTTACAACAGAAGTTATTACAGAAGTTATCTCCTCAACAGATACAGCTCATCAAATTGCTGGAGATTCCTACCATGCAATTGAATCAGCGCATCAAAAAGGAGATTGAAGAAAACCCCGCTTTAGAGGAAGGGAATACGGATGCCGATTTTGATCAGGATAAGGATGACAAAGAGGAAAAGGAGCAGGAAGAGGTTTCCATTGAAGATTACCTTTCCGATGAAGATGATACACCATCCTATAAATTAAAAGCCAATAACTACTCCAGCGATGATGATAGAAAAGAGATTCCTTTTTCTCTGGGGTCCACCTTTCATGAAAGTTTATTGGCTCAATTGGGTTTAAGGGTTCTCACTGATTTTGAGCGCAAGTTAGCAGAGTATATTATTGGGAATATTGACGATGACGGCTACCTGCGTCGTGATTTGGATGCCATTGTGGATGATCTGGCATTTGCATTGAATATAGAAACCGGTATTGAGCAATTGGAACATATATTGGCCGTTATTCAGGATTTTGATCCTCCGGGAGTGGGGGCTATCAACTTACAACAATGCTTGCTGATTCAAATTCGGAAACGCGATAAAAACAATCCAGTAATAGTGTTGGCTGAACAGATATTGGCCGACCATTTTATGGAATTTACCCGTAAGCATTACTACAAAATAATCAACAAGCTGAATATTGAAGAGGAACAGTTGAAAGAAGCCCTTGATGAAATTCTCCATTTAAATCCAAAACCGGGTGGTGGATATTCCGATCCGCGGGATCAGGCAAATAGGCCCATAACACCGGATTTTATACTTGAAAACATTGAAGGAAAATTTGAAATATCGCTCAACGAGCGGAACGTGCCTGATCTAAGGGTAAGTAAAACCTATTCTACCATGCTGGATTCTTATGCCCGGAAAAAAGCAAAAAAAAGCAGGACAGATAAAGAAACCATTATGTTTGTTAAGCAAAAACTAGATTCAGCCCGTTGGTTTATTGATGCTATCAGGCAACGGCAGAATACACTGTTGGTTACTATGGAGGCCATTCTGGGGTATCAGAAAGAATACTTTATTGACGGCGATGAGAAAAAACTTAGACCCATGATATTGAAAGATATAGCAGACGCCACCGGACTTGATATATCAACGATATCGCGGGTTGCCAATAGTAAATACATTCAAACTGATTTTGGAATACTTTCTTTGAAGTCGTTTTTCTCAGAGGCAATGCAAACAACCAGTGGTGAAGAGGTAAGTGCCCGTGAAGTTAAAAGTATTCTTGAAGAAGCAATTAATGGTGAGAACAAAAAAAGACCACTTACTGATGAGCGGTTGACTGAAATACTAATCGAAAAAGAGTACCAAATTGCCCGACGCACTGTAGCCAAATACCGTGAACAATTGGGCATACCGGTAGCCCGGCTGCGTAAGGAATTATAAACCATGATTAAACAAGCATCAAAAACTGTTTCGTACCTGTTTCACCCTGTATTAATGCCCATGGCAGGGATTCTGGTCATTTTGGCATTTAGCCATTTATCGCTTTTACCTCAAAACGGGAAGGCTGCCATTTTGTGGATTGTATCCTTAACAACCTTATTTTTTCCATTGGCTATGTTACCTATTTTCTATTATTATAGGGTAATTACCGGAATCACTATGTCAGAAAGTCGTGAGCGTATTCTGCCCATGTTAAGTACAGCCGTTTTTTATTATTTCGGATATTACCTAATGCACCGGTCGGGAGCTCCATTACTGCTTCAGCAGTTCTTGCTTGCCACGTTTGTATCCCTTTTAATAGCCACCGCAGTTCATTTGAAATGGAAAATAAGTCTGCACATGATTGGTATAGGAGGTTTTATTGGTCTTCTTTCGGTTTTAGGGGTTCTATATCAATCGCAATTAAACAGCCTTTTAATGGTTTCTATTTTCATGGCAGGGCTCATTGGTTCTTCAAGGCTTTATTTGGAGGAGCACAACCCCAGCCAGATATATTCAGGCTTTATGCTTGGTTTTATTATTACAGCAGGTATTATGTTATCACTCAATTTATAATTGTATCATGTCAAAAAAACTGAAACCAGAACACAGTGACAAGAGTGGAAATGCTCCTTCTTACAACCGTCCGGCTTTAATAAATAAAATACTTGGGGTATTTAATGAAGACCTTGGTCGTTCGTTGAATTACAAACAGATGGCCAAGCTTTTGCATATAAAAGATGGTCAAACCAGCCGATTAATAAATAGTTGCCTGGTTGAGCTGTCGAAAAAGGGCGATTTGATTGAAATACACCGGGGAAAGTTTAAACTCAAAACACAGGGTAATTATATAATCGGTAAAGTGGATTTAACCGCGAAAGGTTCGGCCTACATAATCTCCGATCAAATTGAGCGGGATGTATTTATTGCTGCTAAAAACCTAAATCACGCCCTACACGACGATTTGGTGAAAGTATATGTTCATGCCCGAAAAATGCGCAACCATGTGGAAGGCGAAGTAGTTGAAATTCTGAAACGCAACCGCGATACATTTGTAGGCATTGTTGAGGTTTCCCAGCATTTTGCATTTCTTATCCCCGAAAAGAATCAAATGCCTTTCGATATTTTTATTCCCATCGAAAATCTAAATAAAGCCACCAGCGGTCAAAAAGCCATTGCCAAAATCATTGATTGGCCTGAAAATCAAAAAAATCCGATTGGTGAAATTATTGAAGTGCTTGGAATGCCCGGAGATAATGAAGTGGAAATGCATGCCATTTTAGCTGAATTTGGACTTCCTTATGAATTTCCAAAACGAGTGCTTGAATCGGCTGAAAAAATTTCAGATATAATTTCCGAAGAGGAAATAAGCCGACGACGCGATTTCCGGAAGATAACCACCTTTACTATCGACCCCTTTGATGCCAAGGATTTTGATGATGCCCTTTCGTACCAAAAACTAAAGAACGGGAACATTGAAGTAGGGGTTCACATTGCCGATGTTACCCATTACGTGAGGCCAAATTCCACCTTGGAAAAGGAAGCGTTTGAACGGGCAACTTCTGTTTATTTGGTTGATAGGGTTGTTCCTATGTTACCAGAACGGCTTTCAAATTTAATATGTTCATTACGGCCAAATGAAGACAAACTTTGTTTTTCAGCGGTTTTTGAAATGGATGCCGAAGCTCATATTATTAAACAATGGTTCGGGAAAACCATTATCAATTCTGTCCGACGTTTTGCTTACGAAGAAGCTCAGGAAGTTATTGAAACCGGTAAAGGGGATTTAAGTGAAGAGATTTTAGCCCTGCAGGAATTGGCTAAAAAGCTCCGCAAAAAGAGGTTTCAGGCAGGTTCAATAGCATTTGAACGCAGTGAGGTTAAATTTAACCTTGATGAGAATGCAAAACCCATTGGCGTTTATTTAAAAGAAAACAAGGAAAGCAATCAACTCATTGAAGAGTTTATGTTGTTGGCTAATAAAAAAGTAGCCGAATTTATTGGTAAACCTGATGCTCACAATCACGTTCGTACTTTTGTTTATCGGGTGCACGACGAGCCCAATCAGGAAAAATTAAATGCTTTTTCTTTATTTATAAAACGGTTTGGATATCAAATGCAAACCAAAACACCCAAGAAAATAGCGGAATCAATGAATCAACTTTTGGTTGATGTGCAGGGTAAAAATGAGCAAACAGTGGTAGAGACTTTGGCTATCCGAACCATGGCCAAAGCCATTTATTCTACTAAAAATATTGGCCATTATGGGTTGGCATTCGATTATTATTCGCACTTTACTTCGCCCATCCGGAGGTATCCCGACATGATGGTTCACCGTTTATTGGAACATTACCTTGAAGGAGGAAAAACAGTTCCACCAGATAAGTATGAGGAAATGTGCAAGCACTCTTCCGATATGGAACAATTGTCCGCCAATGCCGAAAGAGCATCGGTGAAATACAAACAAGTGGAGTTTATGAAAGATAACGTAGGCAAAGAGTTTACAGGAATCATATCGGGAGTAACCCAGTGGGGTATTTATGTGGAACTTAACGACAATAAATGTGAAGGGATGGTTCCGGTGCGCACCTTAACCGACGATTTTTATGAATTTGATGAAGCCGAGTTTGCACTTATTGGGGAACGTTTCAAGCGACGGTACACCATGGGTGATGACGTGACTATTAAAGTGGTGTCGGCAAATATGGTTAAAAAACAACTCGATTTTGAAATAGTGAAAGCCCCCGGCGAAGAATCTTTTGTTGCAGTAAAACCAACGATGAGCAGGAGAAGGTTTTGATGGAACGAGAACAATTTTTCCCCTTATTCAATGAAATAAAAAAAGCCGGTGAATGAACCATCGGCTTTAATCTTTAA
>DYQV01000586.1 GCA_020719105.1 Rikenella microfusus | reverse complement strand
TTGAGACTTGAGATTTTAGAAGTTGGAAGTTAAACTTTCTAATCTCAAGTTTCTAATTTCTATTCTCTATTTTATTGGCAAAAAAAAACCAATCCGCTGATTGGTTTTTGTATTTTAATTTAATGATTCTTCATCCCAAAGAGCACCCCATTGAATTTCCGACAAGAAATTGTCTTCAAACCACAGGTTCATACCTGATTCATAAAAAGAAAGCACGGTGGAAGAAATACCGTCCTCATCGGTTAATTGCTCTTCTTCCATTTCGCCTAATTGAAACTCGGCTGCAAATTTTAAGACTTCCTCTTTGTCCAATCCTATCATTTTTTTGCCTGCAATAGTTACCTCTTCAGAACTGGTGGCAATGGCAACCAAGGACCACTCTTCGCCTTCTTCGAACGACAAAGATATCTCCATCTCATCATAATGCCAAATCTCTGAACGGCCTAACATATCTTCCGTTTCATCATATTCTTCAACCTCATCGGGTTCACCCATTAATTTCTTTGCCTCATCGCGCTCCATACCAAACCTTAAAGGGCCAATTCCAATACCTATTTCAATGTTTTCTAATTTCATAGTATTACTTTTTATTATTATGTGCACAAATCAATGCAACTTAAGAATGCATCAATATTGATTTGAAATTCCGAAGATTTGCAAAAAACACTTTGCGCACCACTGGGTCTTGAGCCCAAGCAGGATATTCCGGTGGAATGGTGGACATGGTAGTAAATATAACTTTAACCCTTCCATTATCGGTAGGAACAATTTCCCATTTAGCGTTAAAAGTATCGAGCCTATCAATATCTTTTTGCTTTGCAAGCAAACTATTAATTGGCGAAATAAATACCAATACATTTGAACTAATTGGATCTTTACTTACTACATATTTTGAAACCATATCCCGCTTTCCAAAAGGCCAAGGAGCATCCAGATTTGTTTGCACATACCATTCTACCGGGCTTACCTTTTTAATAACCCTAACCGATTCAACATTTTTCATCCACAAATGGGTTTTCGAAGCATCTGATATTAACGCAAGTATTTCGTCAACAGAGCAATTTAGATTCATTTTACCCGACCGTTCCCTAACTTTAATATTCATTTCGTTAGTTACCCAACGCTCCATCACTTCAATTCCATCGTCATTGGTCACTAACACCCATTTTGAGGCATCACCGGCTATTACCCTATTTGCTGAAAAAGAAGACAGCACTAAAATAAGCGATAATAGAAAAAAGAATTTTGCAAGAAACCGAACCATGAAATACAATTTTGATGACTTTAATTTTGATATAGAATTCAATTTGCAAAAGTAATGTATTGATTGATATTTTCAAATAAAGAGGTAAGTATTTGACCCGGAAATTTTAAGCAGTGTAATTTTTAAAGTTTTAAAGCACGGTCAGCGGTAATAAAATAAACCATGCTTCAAAACATTTCACCAAAACTAATGTTAGATAAAATGTAAGTAGTCGCTCAAAATAATAAGTAATGAAAGCCATTTGGAACGGTCAGATCATTGCGGAAAGCAACCAAACATTAGAGGTTGACGGGAATTGCTATTTTCCGCCCGATTCAATTAGAATGGAATATCTGAATCAAAGCGACACTTATACCACTTGCTACATAAAGGGGAGAGCTTTTTATTATCACGTAACGGTAAAAGGTCAAATTAATTTCGATGCAGCCTGGTCCTATCCACAGCCTTTCAGTCAAACCAAAAACATTGCCAATTATATTGCTTTTTGGAAAGGGGTGGAATTTGAATCCTGAATAATATAAAATTG
>DYQV01000091.1 GCA_020719105.1 Rikenella microfusus | reverse complement strand
TTTTTTTAATGCTACCATCAAATCCTTTGAAGTGAAACATTTCAAATTATGAACCGATATAGCAGTTAAAAAAGCAACATACTGTTTCATTCGATTATGTTGTACATTTGTATTACAAATATATATTTTTTCATTGAAACTACCATAACTTTTCTTATTTTTTATCATACATCCTACGTAAATATTTAAGATTATGACTTGGCTTTAAACAGATTAGATTTTAATATATATACATGTATATTAGTAATTTACATTAAAATATGTAAGCTATTCCAACAAATATTGCATTCCCTGTTTATTTATGCTATGTAGCATATTATTATATTATGAATGATGTATGACCAAAAAAAAGATTGTGTATTTTTGACTAAGAGAACCGGAACAATTCACCTTATTATTAGATAAAAATTCAAAAATAAACTTCGTATGAAAAAAACAATCCTTCTATTTATACTTGTTGGCTTCAACCTTTTTTGTTATTCGCAAAATAGAAAATATGAATTCCGGGGTGCCTGGGTTTCCACAGTAGCAAATATTGATTGGCCTTCATCGTCGGGATTATCGTCCGATTTGCAAAAAATGGAAATAGAAACCCAATTGAACTTGCTAAAAGAAATTGGCTGCAATGCAATAATACTTCAGGTTAGGCCCACCTCCGATGCCATATACCCATCAGAGTTAGAACCTTGGTCGCGCTACTTGATGGGTAAACAAGGATTAGCGCCCACACCATATTACGATCCGTTGGCCTATTGGATTGAACAAACGCATAAACGGGGAATGGAGTTGCACGCCTGGTTTAATCCCTATCGGATTCAGCAAAACATTAAAGATACTCTTGCCCAATCGCACATTATTAATAAACACCCTGATTGGGGATGGGTATATGGAACGCGACGCTACTTTGAGCCCGGAAACCCTGATGTGTGGAAATTTATTTCACAGGTAGTAGTTGATGTAGTTAAGCGCTATGATATTGATGCGGTTCATTTCGATGATTATTTTTATCCCTACGCAATTGCAGACCAGCCATTTCCTGATTCGCAAGCATTTGAAAAATTTGGAGGTGCCTGTTTTCCAAATCAATTGGACGATTGGCGCAGGCATAATGTGGATACCATTATACAAATTCTCAGTTCTGAAATAAAAGAAACCAAACCGTGGGTTAAATTCGGCATCAGCCCGTTTGGAGTGTGGAGAAACCGAGCCGAAGATTCCATTGGATCCGAAACCAAAGCCGGTACTACCAATTATGATGCACTGTATGCCGACATTATTAAATGGCAGCGCAATGGTTGGATTGATTATACCCTGCCTCAGCTTTATTGGCATGAAGGGCATCCGGCTGCTAATTTCAGCACACTTGCCTATTGGTGGAGTGATTTTAGCTATGGACGGTCGATGTATTTAGGACTCGCACCCTATCGGATTGATAAAAAATCAGACGAAAAAATGTGGAAAAAACCAAAATACTTTTATAAGCAACTGGAGCTTTTGAGGTCAGTGGAAGGAATTGATGGATTTTGTTTTTTTAGCAGTGCCCAATTCAAACGAAAGGAGTTATCAGGTTTGCATAAAAAACTTAAAAATAATTTATGCAAAACTCCAGCTATAGTTCCACCTATGCCTTGGATTGATAAAGTTGCCCCTTTGCCTCCAACAAACCTCAATTCCAATGACCAGTCCATTGCTTGGGATGCACCTTATGCAAATAGCGAAATGGACAAAGCACGATTTTATGCGGTTTATTATTATCCTAAGAAAAGTAGTTATTTACTAAAGGACAAAAATTTCCTGATATCAATCACCGGAGAAAATAAAATGATGTTTGACAAAAAGGTGCCCGCTGGTGTTTACCGAATTTCATCACTCGATAGACTTAACAATGAGAGTCAATTGAGTCAACCATTAATTATTAATGACTAAGTGTAAAATGTGCACCTTTTAAAATATCAGATTTAAAAAATAATTGTATGTTTGTATGATATATTACTTTCGTTTTGAAAACATAGAATTGTTTTTTAGTGCTTGATCATTTGATTTAGTTTTATGTTTTAAGCATAAATGAATTCTAATATGAAAGACTCTTTTGAATTATATTATTGCTGAATAAATGGATGACATTTTTAAACATCTGGGAGACAGACAAACCCTGAGTCAGAAAATTGAACGAACGATTGAGAACGCCATTCGGGATAAAAAACTGATTCTTGGTTCAAAGCTTCCTACCGAGAGAGAATTGTGCGAGGCGTTTGGTGTAAGCCGTACTGCCTTAAGGGAAGCATTGAGAAGACTGAGCGCAAGGGGATTAATTGACATTCAGAAAGGAAGTGGAATGTATGTATCTGAAATTACTATTGAAGATGCCATAAATTCTTTGAATTTATACTACGACCTTAAATTTGATAATAACTTGCTCTCGGAGATAATTGAGGTGCGACGGCTTTTTGAACCCGAAATTGCTCGGTTAGCTGCTAAGAATCGTACTAAAGAAGATATCATTGAATTGGATAAGAATTTGGCAGAGTTTAAAAAGTGTAACCACGACAATACTCAGCTTGAAGCAGATCTGGACAACCGTTTCCATTTAATAATAACCAAAGCAACCGGGAATCCAATTACGCAAATTACCATGGAACCTATATACTCGTTGCTTCCAAGAATGAGGAATTATATTTATGGAAATATTGAAGGCGAAAAGGAAAATACTTACAATTTGCACAGTCAGATAATTGAAGCTATACGAAACAAAAAAGAACAAGAAGCTTTCGATTTAATGAAGGCACATTTGGAGCGAACTCAGGAAATTTATGATAAGTATATGAGGGTATTTTAGTCAATCATCGTTCAAAAAAACAAAGGAGCTTCCGAAAAAGAAGCTCCTTTGTTTATATATATTTCAAACAAATTATTCGAACAATTTCCAATAAATGAACTATATGTTATTTAAGTAATTATCAACCGCATTGCGCACAGAACCATGCAATAGCAATAGTCGTCGCGATTCATCAATGGATAATCCTAATTCATCCATAATCATTCGGGAACCTCTCTCCACCAGTTTATTGTTGGTCAATTGCATATCAACCATTTTGTTCCCTTTTACCCTTCCTAATTTTATCATAATGGAAGTAGTAATCATATTCAAAACCAACTTTTGAGCTGTTCCTGCTTTCATGCGGGTGCTACCGGTAACAAATTCCGGGCCAACAATAGCTTCAAGAGCAATATCCACTTCCTTTGACAGTTGCGAACCCGGATTGCAAACAATACAAGCAGTAAATAATCCTTCACTTTTGGCTTGTTTTACAGCTCCAATTACATAGGGGGTGCGTCCAGAGGCCGCAATTCCAATTACCGAATCAAAGGCCCGCGGCTTAAATGGAACCATATCGCGCCATGCACCGTGTTCATCATCCTCTGCCGATTCAATAGCTTTACGGATGGCTTGATCACCCCCTGCAATAAGTCCTATCACAATATCATAAGGAACACCATACGTAGGAGGTATTTCTGATGCATCGAGAATGCCAAGCCTTCCGCTGGTTCCCGCACCAATGTAAAAAAGTCGTCCCCCCTTTATTATCCTGGGAATAATATTTTCCACCACTTGTTCAATTTGTGGTATTATTTTATTTACAGCTATATGAACCGTGCTATCTTCCCTATTTATATTCTCAAGAAGCTCTTTCACTGTCATCTTCTCAAGATTATCATAAATTGAGTTGGATTCAGTTATATTCACCATATTACTTTTAAATTTTAATGAGTTGAACCATGATACTTCACTAAATCATCAATGGGGGCTTTACTGATTTTACTGATTTGAATGGAATGCTTTGTCAGAACTTCAATTAAAACTGGCTCAAAAACAGCAGCGATTGATCCGACAAAACCCACCTTACACTCCTTTAGTTGTGGATATTTTAATACATTCTTTTTTAAAAACGATTCAAAGGAATTGGCCACCAAAGCACGAACCTCAGGATTTTCAATGTATTTATTGATAATATATGTAAACGAAGCAAGGTACCTGTTAGGGAAAGGTTTTTTGTACACACCCTCAAGTATCTGATCTTGCGACAGATTTTCATTTTTCAGCAACTGGTTGGTAAAATCCAACGTAAATTCGCGCTTTAGTAACGCATTTACAAATAGCTTTCCCATATAAGCTCCACTGCCCTCATCACCAATAATGTATCCCAAAGCAGGAATCTTTTCAACCACCTCTTTTCCATTGAAAAAACAAGAGTTAGAACCCGTACCCAATACGCAGACAATTCCTTGCTGATTGCCAAATAACGCACGGGCTGCTCCTAACAAGTCATCATTTACATTAATTGCCGCATGTGCACCGATAACTGTGGATAATGATTTTTGTATGATACCTTTTGCTTGTTCATTAACCAAACCAGCCCCATAAAAGTGAACTGTATTAATTTGATGGGCTTCTTTTTTCCAATCTGCGTGGTTTAAAATGTCCAAAATAACATCTTCGGAAATAATAAACGGATTGATACCCAGTGTTTGATAACTAGAGACCCGACTGCCTGAAATCAGGCGCCAATCCACTTTAGTTGAACCACCATCTGCTATTAAAACCATATTAATTGTTTGTATTATTTAATGTGCTTAGGTTTTTATAGTAACAAAGCTTATTTTTACTGACAACCTTTAAATTGCCATTTATAAATTTTTACTTGGCTAAATTAAGAAATATTTTTATAATATGTAATATGTATTACCTATTTTGTTTTTTTGAATAATAAATCTATTTTTGGATGGAAAATCTACAAATAAATCGGAGGATGAAGCCTCAATTTTTTATATTACTTGGAATCATAGGACTACTCTTCCTAAACACAGGGATTGTTTTTGGTCAGCACCAAATTGTCCCCTACCGCAGTTCTATTAATAAATTGGCAGAACAATTTGTGAATGACAAAATTAACTCATTATATTTTAATCAGTTAACCGGATATTATAAGAAGGATTCCATCCAAATGGATACCTTACTTGTAAATACAAAAAACAAAACCATAGAACTTCATTTGAAGCCAAAATTTGCATACTCCCCCATGCGTGAAACTACCGTGGACAGTTTGCTATGGCACTTAAAGAAATACCTTGGTGAACCCTACCAAAACTATAAAATATCCATCCATTCCAACCAAAAGAATATTTATGAATACATACCTAATTATTATAGGTCGGATAAAAAATGGTATGACAAAAAACGTATTCCAAAAAACCAGCCATCCACACAAGAACCTTTGGTAAAGAATTTATCCAAACCAATTCCCCATGTTACTGTTTTATCCAACACTCATTTGGCTATGTGGCCCAGTCATGGATACTATTACGAAAAGAAACTGGACCGATGGGAATGGCAGCGGGCACGGTTGTTTCAAACAGTGGAAGACATGTCCTCCTTTTCATACATGATAAAAACCCTAATTCCTATGCTGGAAAATGCAGGAGCCAATGTAATGATTCCACGCGAGCGCGACTGGCAAACTCAGGAAGTGATTGTGGATAACAATGGCAGTCTCAATAACAGCATATACAGAAAAAGTGCTGTCGTAGTAAGAGAAGATAAAGGATTTGGCATAGGAAATCCTCCTTATACCATAGAAAATCCATTTGAATTGGGTACATCAATTGAATTTAGAACCGATAAAGAGGGAAAACAATCGGTGGAATGGATTCCTAATATTCCCGAAGAAGGGTACTATCCGGTTTATGTTTCTTACCACCATTCGCCAAACAATACCGACAAAGCAAATTACACCGTATTTCATTCCGGCGGAGAAACAGTATTTCAAGTAAATCAAAAAATGGGAGGTAACACCTGGATTTATTTGGGTAGGTTTAAATTTCATCAAGGAATTAATGAGCAAGAAGGTAAGGTGGTTTTATCGAGTCAATCGAAAAAAAACGGTCAAAAAATAAGCGCCGATGCTGTTCGATTTGGAGGCGGAATGGGGAATGTTAGCCGAAATGGAATGGTGAGCCAAAAACCCCGTTTTCAGGAAGCAGCCCGCTATTATTTGCAGTATGCAGGAATTCCTGATTCCTTGGTTTGGAGATTACATGGCGACACCATAAACGATTATATGGATGATTACCAGAGCCGTGGAGAATGGGTAAATTATTTAATGGGTGCTCCATCGGGTCCTAAAAAAGATAGAACCCATCCGGGATTAGGCATCCCTATTGACCTTTCTTTTGCATTTCACACCGATGCAGGAATAGCTAAAAATGATTCAACTATAGGAAGTTTAGGAATTTACAGTACCACCGAAGAATCTTCCACCTATCCAAATGGACTATCAAAGATGGCCTCGCGCGACCTAACCGATTTGATTCAAACCCAATTGGTAACCGATATTCGGCAAAAGCAGGATAGCGGATGGACGCGACGTGGAATGTTGGACAAACCCTATAGTGAAGCTTTTCGGCCAAACACGCCCAGCATGTTACTGGAACTATTCTCACATCAGAACTTTATGGATGTGTGCTACGGACAAGACCCTCAGTTCCGCTTCGATGCCAGCCGGGCTATTTACAAAGGAATTTTGAAGTTTTTATCGTTTCAACAGGGGTTTATATACATGGTACAACCGCTACCCGTATCACATTTTCAAATTTCCTTGTCGCTTTTCAATGCGGCCAATTTACAATGGAAGCCGGTTATTGATAGCCTCGAAGAAACAGCAACTCCCGAAGGCTACTTGGTTTACCAGCGTAAGGACGATGAAGACTTTGATAATGGAACTTTTGTTAAAGAGCCCCAGATTCAAATCCAAAATATGATTCCAAATGTGATTTATTCATTCAAAATTACCGCTTGGAACAAGGGAGGCGAAAGTTTTCCTTCGGAAATACTATCTGCTTGTCATACATCAGGCGCTATCGATACCGTTTTGATTATAAATGGATTTGATCGTTTGGCTTCCCCAGCAATTATTGATGATGGAAAATATGCCGGCTTTATGAACCAAATTGATGAAGGAGTTGACTATCAGATGAACTTTCAAACCACCGGCACTCAGTTTGAGTTCGACCGGAATAAGCCATGGCTCGATGACGATTCTCCGGGTCATGGAGCCTCAGGCGCCGAATTGGAACATTTAATAATTCCCGGAAATACCTTCGATTATACTTACATACACGGCAAAGCTATTAAAAATGCAACGTATGCTTTTGCATCGGTAAGCGATGAATCGGTTGCAGAGGGTCTTTCCCCATTAGCGAATTATCCGGTGGTTGATTATTTGGCAGGCGAAGAAAAAACAACCTTTCTACCGAAAGATTCAGTAAAGAGCCGGTTTCCTGTTTTTACAAAAGAGTTGCTTACGCAGCTTGATTCGTATATACAAAACGGAGGGAACCTACTCATTACAGGCTCTTATATTGGTAGCGATGTTTCTTTTCAAAAGCAGGACAGTTTGGTAGGTAATTTATTAAAATACAAAGTACGGGCTGATCATGCTTCAAGGTTGGGGAACGTTTATTTTTGCGACAGCCTCTTTAAAAATTCATCTACAGCATTTCAATTTAATACCCAATTTCATCCAACTATATATAAAGCTGAAGCTCCAGACGCCATTGTTCCGTTCGACACCACTTCATCAACATTTATGAGGTATGCCGAAAATAACATGAGCGCCGGGGTTATTTATTCCGGTAAGTATAAAGTAATTGCCTTGGGATTTCCATTTGAAACCATTTTGAATGATACGCACCGTGATGCTTTGATGAAGAACATGTTGGAGTTTTTATTGAAGAAGTAAAAAAGACGGAAGACGGGAGTTGGAAGTCAGGAAAGACAAGACAGGGTTTGACTGATTGAAAAACAGCCCATTAATTGAAAAGGGGAAGAAAGTCAAGCCCTGCCTAAAAAGTAGTTTCGTGGGCATACGCAGCTTTTTACTACTTCATTCGCCTTCTTTTTTGAACCCAATTGGCTTTCTTTGTTTAGGATGCTCTTGTTTTTCAATGAGTTCATCGAATTAGGAAAATACCAACTCAATATTTTTATCTTGATTTTCAAGTTTCTTTTTGATATCCATAATGTCTAATTTTAAACTCAAAGTATCAGTAAGCATTTTCCGCATGTTTACAAAAACACAAATAATCTGAACATTTACCATTACGGAACGATCACAATTTAAAATACTTGAAAGCATTGCTACACCTTGTTCGGTGAATGCAAAAGGAAGATATTTTGAGTATTGTCCTTGCTTTAAGATCACAAATTGTGATCTTAAAATTTCATTTTCACTTTTAGTCAACTCAAACATAAAATCTTCTGGGAACCTTTTGCTGTTGCGCCTTACCGCTTGTTTTAACACCCTTGTTTCAACGCCATATATTTCGGACAAATCGCTATCAAGCTTTTTGCGTTCACTTTCTAACAACAATGTTCAAGTAAATTCCCGGTATATAAATTACCAACAGGAAAAATTAAATCCCAGTTTCGCCCCCACACTAAATTGCCATTTTCAATCTTGAATTTTTTAAAGTGATTGAAATTACTATACCTTTCCCATTGAGGATGATGGTTTTCTTTTAAAAAAGGCCCAAAATCAATTACTCTTGAAATGTTGTCAGAAAACCCAATCTTAACCTTATAATCCTGAATATAAACTGCGCTAATAACTTTAATTACATTCATGGCCTTACTTTTTTGGTAATTTTTTCATTTTGAACTTTCTGTTTATATACATAAAACTGCATCCATTTATTAACAACATGACTGTGGTAAACTTTAAGAAAATCG
>DYQV01000585.1 GCA_020719105.1 Rikenella microfusus | reverse complement strand
TGAGATATGAGATATGAGATATGAGATATGAGATATGAGATATGAGATATGAGACAAATAGTAACATATTATAAAAATTTTCAGAATGTTTTTAATTAACTTATAATTAATGTTTTACAGATTTTTTACAAACCTTTGTTTTAATTTTTCTAGTATAAAAAGTTAAATCAACCTTTTGCAAATTGAGTGATTTGCCTTTTCAAATCGCTCAATTTGGGTTATACTTTTTGTGTTTTCCATTTACCTTTTTTAAAAAAGTACCAAGCCATTAAAGCCAAACTGGATTCAGCTATTACAATGGCATAAAATACCCCATTTTCTTTATAATCAGCAATAATGGCCAGAAAATAAGCTAAGGGTATTTCAATCATCCAAAAAGCAACTAAATTAAACCAAGTTGGAGTTTTGGTGTCGCCGGCTCCATTAAACGATTGAACCAATACCATGCCCAACCCATAGAAAATGAACCCATAGGATATAATTCGGAGGCACTGTGAACCCAATCTAATTATTTCTACTTCATGTGTAAATAGCTTAATGAAAATACCTGGCATTGCAATAAAAGCTAAGCTTAAAACTCCCAAAAATACCATGTTTATCTGTGCTACTTTCCATACCGATTTTTCAGCTCTTTCAGGATGTTTGGCTCCCAGGTTTTGACCAACCAAGGTAGCGGCTGCATTGCTCAGTCCCCATGATGGAAGCAATAAAAAAATGATGATACGGATGGCAATGGTGTATGCTGCAACGGCCGTACTTCCGAAATGTGAAATAATCCGCACCATGAAAATCCAACTGGTAGTTGCAATGATGGATTGAACTATTCCACCTGCCGAAATACTGAGCAAATGCCTAATTTTTATGAAATTAAATTGAATGTGGTGCAATCCCAATTTAATTCGGCTTTTTCCACTGAACAGAATATGAAACTGGTATAATACGGCTATTCCCCGACCAGTAGTGGTGGCTACTGCCGCTCCTGCAACTCCCAATTCAGGAAATGGACCCAATCCGAAAATCAGCATAGGATCAAGAATCAGATTGATGCCATTGGCAATCCAAAGCACCCGCATAGCAACAGCAGCATCGCCTGCACCTCTAAATATTGCATTGTTGACAAACAGCAACATTATAACCACATTACCACCCAACATGATTGCCGTAAAAGAACTATAATTATGTATTATTAGCGGTGATGCGCCCATAATTCGCAATAAATCTTTTGCATAAATAGCTCCCGGTATAGCAATAACTATTGAAACAATAAGTCCTGTAATAATGGATTGAACGCCTTCATTGGCTGCTTCTTTGGAATTCTTTTCGCCAATACGGCGCGAAACCAATGCATTGGTTCCCATGGCCAAACCAAAAGCAATGGCGTATATTAATGTTAATACCGATTCGGTAATGCCCACTGTAGCAATAGCATCGGCACCTAATTTGGAAACAAAAAATATGTCAACAATGGCAAATACCGATTCCATAACCATTTCCAAAACCATGGGAATGGCCAATAGTATCACTGCTTTGTTGATGGAAATTTGTGTGAAGTCGCGATCGGAACCTCTAATGGCTTCCGAAAAAGCCTGCCAAATCCTTTTCATGGGCTGAAAAAAACTGTTGGGCTGTATGTCTTTAGTTTTTGAAATATATTTATTAATCATTGTTTTTTCGTTTTGTATGTTTTTTTGATTTGAAATTCTGAATGATTTACAATCATTTCCCTCGAATGTTTGTATATTTTTCCCGCTTTATTCATACCTGAGCACAGCGAAAGGTGTGAATGTGCGA
>DYQV01000584.1 GCA_020719105.1 Rikenella microfusus | reverse complement strand
AAAATTTTAGTTGTTGACGTGTACGTAGCGAAAATCCTGAAAGAGTTATCCACGTTTGCCAAAATTCCTTATCCTTCAAAAGAGTTTGAAAATTTGAAGGTAATGTTTCCGTATTACACAAGCAGAAGATTAAAAAATGAAGGTAATAAGACTATTTTATACGAATTCAAACAGTATAAAATTACCAAAGAAGAAATAGGAAACCAAGCTGATAAGATAGTAATGCTTGTAAGACCTTCGATGCAAAAGGATTTGGAAAACATTAAAGGTATAGATGGCGGAAATTTAATATATTCGATGTGGGAAGGATATTTGCAAAAATCAGGCACCATGAAATTACTTGATTATTTGACAATTCGCAATTTCAACATACATAAAATTCATACTTCCGGACACGCAGACACGCAAACATTAAAACAAATGGTTGAAGCAATAAAACCAAAAAATATTGTTCCAATTCATACTTTTAGTAAAAGCGAATATGCCAGGATTTTCTCGACTCCAATAGTTGAAATAAACGATGGAGAAACAATTTCTATTGACTGACTCTAAAATTCAAAATGTATGTCATTAAAAATTCTTTACATTCACGGCTATGGCAGCACCGGCAACAGCCAAACCGTTCAGGGGCTACAAAAAGCACTTGGCAATGACGCAATTATTCTCGCACCCCAATTTTCTAATGACTTAGGTACTGTTGCCCAGATAGAAATAAATATTGCTGAAGCCAAAAAATATATGCATGAATTTCGTCCTAATATTGTGATTGGTTCCTCATTTGGATGCTTTATCGCTACTTTTTTACACGGATCTCCACGTATTTTAATCAACCCGTGCTTGCGTCCTTCGGAGCGATTGCACAATCTTTCGCCTAACATGAGTAAGGAAGACATTGAGCTGCTTAAAGCCTTAGAAACTTCACACGATATAGACGGAGAGATGCGTTTCGAGATGTACGGATTGTTTGGACTGAAAGACGAATTATTTTCATATCTCAACTTGTTTAAAAAACAATACGGCGAAAGTAAAACCTACACTATGCCTTGCGGACACCGTATGGATGCCGAAAATATTGAAAATCACCTTATTCCAATTATTTGGGAAGTAAAGAAAATTACAGAAAGTCTTACACCCGAAATATTTGACGGTTATTGGCCAGATGATATTTAGGATGATACAGATGGATCTTAACAGCCATGAATATAAAACTTTGTCAGTCTTATATTTAGCAAAGTTCTGTCAATAAATAAACATACAAAAGATTAACAAAAAACTTATAAAGATGTCAATGAATGATTTAGATATTCAGGAATTTGAAAGACGCTTTGCTGCTGAGTTTGATGGCATTGGAGATTTTCATTTAGGATTAGCAGTAGTGGACCTGGCTGGTAAATATGGTGTTATCAATAAGAAAGGTAAAATTGTAATTCCACTGATTTATGATTACATTTCCGACTTTAGTGATAATCTGGCTGTCGCATATATCGACGACAAAGGTGGTTTTATCGACACCAAAGGCAAACTAATAGGTCCAATGATTTACGATGATATATGTGGCGAATTTGTTAATGGTTTTGTGAAAGTGAGTATTAATGGAAAATTCGGATTTGTCAATAAAATGGGGGAACTTGTAGTTCAGGCTATTTATGACAGTGCGGAAGATTTTACAAAAGTCGGTAAGGCAAAAGTGCACATTGATGGGAAATGTGGGTTTGTTAATCAGATGGGTGAACTAACAATAGAATAGGTATTTATTGACAAGGTTTATTCAAAGTTATTTTCAAATTCTTTA
>DYQV01000090.1 GCA_020719105.1 Rikenella microfusus | reverse complement strand
GCACATTCACACCTTTCGCTGTGCTCAGGTATGAATAAAGCGGGTTAATCCAATCAACAGAACGAATAATCTATTTCAAGTTTTGTGGTTTTTTTAAAGTCAAGAAAAGTTCTTCCAATTGAGTATTAGCAATTGCTGAAGGGGAATCAATCATAACATCGCGACCTGAATTGTTTTTAGGGAAAGCTATCACATCACGTATAGAATCAAACCCGGCAAAAAGCGATACCAACCTATCGAACCCAAAGGCAACTCCACCGTGAGGTGGTGCTCCGTAACGGAATGCATTCAATAAAAATCCAAATTGGTCTTCAGCCTCTTCGGTAGTAAAACCAAGAGCGTTAAACATTTTAGCTTGCAATTCCCTATCATGTATGCGGATACTGCCACCGCCAATCTCAACTCCATTAATTACCAAATCATAAGCATTGGCTTTTATAGCTCCCGGATTGGTGTCAAATTTATCCATATCTTCAGGTTTTGGTGAGGTAAACGGGTGGTGCATGGCAAAAAACCGATGTGCCTCTTCATTCCATTCCAATAAAGGAAAATCGACCACCCAAAGTGGAGCAAATTTGTTTTTATTGCGCAGGCCTAAGCGTTCACCCATTTCCAACCTAAGTTCGCAAAGTGCTTTTTGAGTTTGGGTTTTATCGCCCGACAGAATCAGCAATAAATCGCCGGGTTTGGCTTCCATGGCATTGGCCCAACTTTTGAGTGCATCGGCATCAAAAAATTTGTCAACTGATGATTTAAAAGTCCCATCGGTTTCGTACTTCACATAAACCATTCCTTTGGCACCAATTTGTGGTTTTTTTACAAATTCGGTCAGTTGGTCGGTTTCTTTCCTTGAATAGCCGGCGCAGCCAGTAGCAACAATTCCCGCCACATAAGCAGCACTGTCGAATACAACAAATCCTTTTCCTTTAGCTAAGTGTGTAATCTCAACAAACTTCATGTCAAAGCGGATATCCGGCTTGTCACTTCCATAAAATGTCATGGCATCATCGTAGGCCATTTTCGGGAATTCGTATTCAAATTCCAAGTTTTTGACGGTTTTGAAAAGGTGTTTGGTCATTTTCTCAAACGTATTCAAAATATCATCGCGCTCTACAAACGCCATTTCACAGTCAATCTGAGTAAACTCAGGCTGGCGGTCGGCACGCAAATCTTCATCACGGAAGCATCGTACAATCTGGAAATACCGGTCGTACCCAGCTACCATTAATAACTGCTTGAAAGTTTGTGGCGATTGTGGTAGGGCATAAAACTGGTTCGCATTCATCCGCGATGGAACCACAAAATCGCGGGCTCCTTCAGGAGTTGATTTTATGAGATAGGGAGTTTCTATTTCAAAGAAACCTTCCTTATGCAAAAAATTACGAACCTCGATACCCATGTTGTGACGCAGTTCCATAGATTTCTGCAATGGGTTGCGGCGCAAATCAAGATACCGGTATTTCATCCGCAATTCATCGCCCCCATCGGAATTATCTTCAATAGTAAAGGGCGGAACTTCTGATTTATTTAGGATGGTTAAATAGCTGACTAATATTTCAATATCGCCAGTAGGCATTTTGCTGTTTTTACTTTGTCGCTCTATTACCTTTCCGGATACTGAAATAACGTACTCGCGGCCTAAATCTCTTGCCAGTTGAGCCAATTCCGCATTTTTTGAAAGGTCAAATACCAATTGAGTAATTCCATAGCGGTCTCTTACATCAACAAAAGTCATTCCACCCAATTCACGGCTTTTTTGCACCCATCCGCTCAAGGTAACCTGCTGGTTTAAATGTGTTGCTCTAAGCTCTCCACAAGTGTGTGTACGATACATAATTTTTGTATTTTATCAATTGAATTGCATTATATTCCGCTGCGAAAGTAATATTTTTTTAGCTTTGGAAAAGGAAAAATCAATGGGTAATTATTACCTAAGCTGAGCGATTTGAGCGAAGCTAAAAAGTGCTTTACTTATTCGCCGCGGCGAACCGATATAGCAATTGTTGTTTTTCACAAATTGAGTGAAACGAAAATTTGTGGAAACTTACAATCGTTCAGTCGATTGAGCAGATTTGTGGTAGCAAATCGCTCAATTGGGGTATTATTCAATGTAGTTAATTTAAGTTTTTCACCCACCGCTCTTAGGGCACCTCCCTCAAGGGAGGGCATAGCAATGCTGCTACGAAGGAAGTTTCCCCCTTGGGGGATTATAGGGGGGAATTATACAAAATTCAAATTATTGATCGCAAAAAAAATGGAATTTACACACGAATATTTTATGAAAAAGGCCTTGGAACAGGCTCATATTGCATTCGAAAAAAATGAAGTGCCGGTTGGTGCAGTGGTAGTTTGTAACAACCAAATAATTGCCCGGGCCTACAATTTAACCGAAACCCTAAACGATGTGACCGCCCATGCCGAAATGCAGGCATATACTGCAGCAGCCAATTTTATTGGAGGCAAATATTTGAACGAATGTACCCTTTATGTTACCTTGGAACCTTGCGTTATGTGCGCCGGTGCTGCCTATTGGACTCAACTTGCCCGCATTGTTTATGGGGCCGCTGATAGCAAACGGGGTTTTTCGCAGTATGGAAATAAACTGCTCCACCCTAAAACAGAACTTATTTCAGGAATAATGCAGGAGGAATGCAGCGCTTTGGTTACCGCTTTTTTTAAACAAAAAAGATAACCCGATTAATTGCAGTGACGTGTTAAACTTTTACTTTTGAACAAAAATTTACAGTATGGAATTAGAAAATACAAAGAAAGCTTCAAAAATAAGAACGGTTTATATGCTGATTCCTCTATTAGCAGTGGCTTTTGTGGCAAGTACCTATTTATTCACCGATGTAAAGGATCTTAAATACATACTTATCACTTTTATATTCTTGGTTGTTTATTTTGTGTTGATGGCCATACCGGGTCTTTATTTTGTTTCGTTTTATGCCGGTCCCGATAAAATAAGGATACGATATAAATCATTGGCTCCTTTCCGCACTTCTAACAATTCCATTCTTATCAAATCGGAGAATTTCAGAAAGTATGAAATAAAAACTTCTTTATTGGGATTAAAAAAGACACTGACCCTTTTTCAGGAAACACCCGGTGGTTTGGCCCGTTTTCCTATAGTTAGCCTTACCGCTATGAGAGCTGAAGATAGAGAGAAAATTAGTAAGGCGCTCGATTTGATTTTAGCTATTAATATGGCAGCCAAATAATCATAACTTGGAAAATACCTCCCATACCAAACGCGATTATCTTGCCTTGTGGGCAGTTCCCGGAATAGGAAGCATCACCTCGCGAAAGCTCATTGCTTATGCCGGAGGGGTTAAGGAAGTTTTTAAACTCAAAAAAGGGGAACTGTTAAAAATTCCTGGCATCGGCAACCAATTGGTTGATGTGCTTAAAAGTACCGATTATTTTCGCAAAGCTGATGAAGAACTGGAGTTTGCCCAAAAATATAAAATCCAAATTTCAACTATTTTTGAGGATGAATATCCTGCCCGTTTAAAACAGTGCGAAGATGCTCCATTATTAATATTCACTAAAGGGCAGCCCATTGAAACGCAAAAAAAATATGTGGCAATAGTTGGAACCCGAAGTGCTACGGCTTATGGCAAGGATTTTTGCAATAAGCTCATTGAAGACTTAAAAGAGCGGGGTCACGAGGCAATCATTGTGAGTGGACTGGCCTATGGAATTGATATTGCTGCACATAAAGCTGCCTTAAAAATTGGGGTAGGAACCATTGGGGTTTTGGCCCATGGACTCGACACCATTTATCCGGCTCAGCATCGAAAAACAGCGGCTGAAATGATTGAAACGGGCGGCCTTATTACAGAATTCATGCATGGTACTTTTCCCGATAAAAATAATTTCGTCCGTCGAAACCGGATTATTGCCGGTTTAAGCGATGCAGTAATTGTGGTTGAATCCAATGTTACCGGCGGGGCTTTAATAACTGCGGAATTAGCGGTTTCGTATAACCGCGATGTTTTTGCGTTACCAGGACGCACCGGCGACAAATATTCATCAGGGTGCAATAATTTAATAAAAACAAACCGTGCTGCACTCATCGATTCGGTTAAAGACTTGGAATACCAAATGGGCTGGCAAACTGAAAATAAACCCGTTCAACGAGCGCTTTTTATTGAATTTACCGAAGAGGAAAAGACCGTTATGGACTTATTTACCGATATAAAACCGATTACCATTGATGAAATATGCCGTCAATCGGAATTGCCCATGCCAAAAGTATCGGCCCTATTATTAAATCTTGAATTTGCAGGAGCCATTAAATGTATGCCCGGTAAGTTATTTTATAAAATGTAACTTTTAAAGTTAATCGAAGCAATTATGGAATTCATTGACACACACGCTCATTTATATGCTGATGAATTTGTATCCGATAAAAAAGAAGTAATCGAGCGGGCAATCAGTGAAAACGTTACCAAAATAGTGCTTCCTGCTATTGACAGCAAACACCATCAGTCAATGATTACATTGGCCGAGCAAAACCCTGGAGTATTATTTCCACTCATCGGATTGCATCCTACTTCAGTGAAAAGTGATTATAAAAAGGAACTATCAATGATTGAAAATTACCTTTCGCAACGTTCTTTGTTTTATGGAATTGGCGAAATTGGCATTGACCTGTATTGGGACAAAACCCACTTCAAAGAACAATTGGATGCATTTACAACACAAGTTAATTGGGCCATTGAAATGGATTGGCCCATTGTAATCCATACCCGAAATTCGTTCAACGAAGTATGCGATGCATTGGAACCATTGGTCACCAATAGTTTGAAAGGAATATTTCATTGCTTTGGCGGCACTTTTGAAGAGGCAAACCGAATAAATGAAATGGGGTTTATGCTTGGAATTGGAGGCATAGCTACTTTTAAAAATTCACCTTTGTCCCATGTTTTGAAACAAGTTGAATTAAATCATATTGTTTTAGAAACGGATAGTCCGTACCTTGCGCCGGTTCCTTTTAGAGGGAAACGCAATGAAAGCAGTTACATAAAACTGGTTGCGCAACAATTGGCCACCCTATATCAAGTACCAATTGAAGAAATAGCAACTCAAACTACCGATAATGCGCTACGGGTTTTTAAACTATAATACACATGAGTGAAGTTATATGGCAAATTCAGGAACATCGATACTTATTATTTACACAGGCGGAACCATTGGCATGATTAACGACCCGGAAACAGGTTCACTGGCACCGTTCGACTTTGATCATGTGATGAAACAAGTCCCTGAACTCAATAAGTTTGGTTTCAATTTAACCACCATAACATTTGAAGAGGTGGTTGATTCATCGAACATTACTCCTGAAATCTGGATTCATTTGGCGGAATTGATTGAGCGGAATTACGAAAAATACAACGGTTTTGTAATTCTTCACGGTACCGATACCATGGCCTATTCGGCCTCAGCACTCAGTTTTTTACTCGAAAACCTGGGGAAACCGGTGGTTTTTACAGGCGCTCAATTGCCCATAGGTACGTTGCGCACCGATGGCAAAGAAAATTTCATTAGTGCCATTGAAATTGCGGCAGCTTCAAAAAATAACCAGCCCATAGTTCCAGAAGTTACTATCTTTTTTGAGAACAAATTGTATCGTGGAAACCGCACCAGAAAACACAACGCCGACTATTTTGATGCCTTTCGGTCGTATAATTACCCCGAATTGGCAAAAGCCGGTATCAATATTTCATACAATTTTTCCGCCATCCACTATCCGGTAATTAAACACGAACTTAAAGTTTACCATGAACTGGAACGAAACGTGGCCATTTTAAAACTTTTTCCGGGTATTACTCCCGAAGTAGTTGATGCCATTATTCATATTGAAGGGTTAAAAGGGCTGGTATTGGAAAGCTATGGATCGGGGAATGCCCCAAGCTTGGTTTGGTTCATCGAAAAGCTGAAAGAAGCTGTAAATAAAGGAATTGTAGTATTAAATGTAACCCAATGCAGTGCCGGAAGTGTTGAGATGGGTGTTTACGAAACCAGCTTAGGCTTAATTGAAGCCGGAGTTATCAGTGGAAATGATATTACCACCGAAGCAGCTATTTGCAAGCTGATGTTCCTTTTAGCACAGAAATTAAGCAAGCAAGAAATGGAAGTATTTTTAACAAAATCAATGCGAGGCGAAATTAATGGTTAATTTAAGTTTTAGGTTTTAATTTTTTTTGTAATTTGCCGCCCGAATTTCATTACGTTGAACAATAGGGTTTTATTTGGAGAAATGGCCGAGTGGTCGAAGGCGCACGCCTGGAAAGTGTGTATACCTCACAAGGGTATCGGGGGTTCGAATCCCTTTTTCTCCGCGATTATCTATTATAAATTGTAAATTAAATAATGTAAATAACAAAAAAGCAAAGCAATGAAAAAACTACTCGCATTATTCGCAGTGATTGGGATGCTAACTTTTGCATCGAATGTATCGTTAGCGCAAGAAGGAACTGACAGCACGGCCGTAAGTCAAACTGTAGCCGCTGCACAAACACCGGCTGTTTCAACTGATGATGAAGCAAAAATTGAAGGACAGTCGTTTCATCAGGTATTGAAACAAAAATTTATTGAAGGGGGTGCCGGTTTTATGGCTTCTATTATTCTTTGTTTGATTTTTGGATTGGCTATTTCAATTGAACGGATTCTTTATTTGAATTTCAGTTCTACCAATACCAAAAAACTTCTTTCAAACGTTGAAGAAGCCTTAAACCAAGGCGGTATTGAAGCTGCAAAAGAAGTTTGCCGCAATACCCGTGGCCCGGTAGCCAGTATTTTCTACCAAGGTTTAGATCGTCATGAGGAAGGAATTGAAATGGTTGAAAAATCAGTGGTTTCCTACGGTGGCGTGCAAGCCGGTCTGTTGGAGAAAAACTTAAGCTGGATTGCCCTTTTTATTGCTCTCGGCCCTATGTTAGGTTTCTTGGGAACAGTTATTGGTATGGTGGCCGCTTTCGATGCCATTAAAGTAGCTGGTGACATTAGTCCTGCATTGGTTGCTGGTGGTATTTCTGTGGCTTTGATAACTACTATTGGTGGTTTGATTGTAGCTATGATACTTCAGATTTTCTACAACTATTTCGTTTCAAAAATTGATGGTATCATCAACGATATGGAAGATGCATCCATTTCACTAATCGACTTATTGTATAAATTCAATCTTAAAAAATAATATACCATGGGAAAAAGTTTAGCAATACGAATTGTTGGTATTATTGCATATATCCTGTTTGGTATAAGTCTGTTGTTGGCTGTTTTGTTCTTTATAAACTACAACGAAGCCCCAATGCTTGTTTTTACTTATATCCTTACTGCTATTGCAATGGGAACAACATTGATATTCTCAGTAATCGGCATGTTCCAAAGTAAAAAATCGATGATCAATAGTTTGTCGGTGCTTGGTGTAATTGCAGTGCTTGTATTAATTTCATACCTGATGTCGTCGAGCGAAATGCCTACATTTTTTGGGGTGGAAGGTTTTAAACTTACAGGGAGTACCTTGCAATTAATTGATACCTCGTTATTTTTACTGTACATTCTAATGGCTTCTTCATTTATAGGATTGATCTATACTGAAATTAGGGGTGCTTTTAAATAACCTTGGATTGAGTTTTTTTATAAAATAAAAAAAGTAATTATGGCAAAAAAAACACCTGATATACCTTCAGCATCAATGGCCGATATTGCTTTTATGTTGTTGATATTTTTCCTGGTTACAACTACCATGGATACCGATTCAGGTATTACACGGATGTTGCCGCCTCCAGTGCCTCCCGATCAGCAAAACAATGATGATATAAAAATCAAAGAACGCAATGTTTTTGTGGTGTTGATTAATAGAAACGATCAATTGCTGGTTGAAGGACAACAAATGGAAATCACCGATTTAAAAGAAAAGGCAAAGGAGTTTATTGATAACCCTGCTGATAAAGATAATCTACCAGAAAAAGAGGACCCAAAAGATATTCCATTAATTGGAACGGTTAGGGTGTCAAAGCAAGTAATTTCGTTGCAAAACGACCGGGGAACTTCTTACGGTATGTATATTCAAGCTCAAAACGAGTTAGCAGCCGCATACAATGAACTGCGTGATGAACTGTCTGTGAGAAAATTTGGCAAGAAGTTTGACGATTTAGAGTCAGAACAGCAAGATGCCATTAAAGATGTATATCCTCAGAGAATTTCGGAAGCAGAACCTAAAAATTATGGAGGAGGAAATTAATTATGGGAAAGTTTAGAAAATCCAGCGGTAAAGAGTTGCCTCCCGTTTCAACTGCATCGCTACCCGATATCGTTTTCATGTTATTGTTTTTCTTCATGGTAAGTACAACCATGAAAGAGGTTACCCTAAAGGTTCATATTACGGTTCCAATGGCAACTGAAATAAAGAAATTGGAAAAGAAATCCTTGGTAAATTACATTTATGTTGGAGAGCCTCAAAAGCAGTTTACCCGCACAATGGGAACCGAACCCCGAATTCAGCTTAACGATCAATTTTCTGAAGTATCGGATATTGGGGCTTATATTGAGGAAGAACGTACCAAAGTGAATGAAGCGGAAAGGCCCTTATTGACTACTTCGTTAAAAGTTGACGAAAATACTAAAATGGGAATTGTAACTGATATTAAGCAGCAATTGCGCCGTGTTAGTGCACTAAAAATAAACTACTCTACCCGTAAAAGGGAAAAAAAATAGTAGGTAACTATATTAAAAAAGGCTGCTTCGTTTGGAGCGGCCTTTTTTATTCCATTTTAACCCGCTTTATTCATACCTGAGCACAGCGAAAGGTGTGAATGTGCGATG
>DYQV01000583.1 GCA_020719105.1 Rikenella microfusus | reverse complement strand
CCTGAATAATTCACAAACATAAAAATAACCTAAAATTTCCCCAAAATTGAAAAATCTGATGGTGATTTTCTGAAATGATAATATGAAAAATTAAAATTAGAAGAAGAAAAATTGATGCTTATTTAGAACGCGTCTAAATAAGCATTGTTACATACAGTATATCAGCTATTTGCGTCAATATAAAAAATAGCTTTTCCTTTCCCTTACATTTTCAGGGAGTTTGGTTCTTGTACGGGGATATTAATTTTCTTTTTTTAATTAGCCGTTCATGGGCTAATTCCGCAGTACTTCAAAAATATTAAACGCTTTGGTCTGGATATCCCTTGCTGGGCAGGTTCTGGGGAACTCAATCTTTATCTTGGTTTTTAGTTCTTTAACCTTGGCTGCAGTTTTGAGAATTTTTAATTGGATTGTCTGCATTGTGGAATTGGCAAAATCGGTGCCCCTCAATACTTCCTTCTGCAATGTATGTATGAGAACATATGCAACAGAATGTAGGAATAGCCTTAATTGGTTTGCTTCGAATTTATGGCATGAAGTACGATCTGATTTCAGATATGTTTTATGGTCCTTTATCCGCAATTCCATTGCCCCCCTGGCGCAATAACCCATTTCATACATTTGTCTTGTGCGGAATTCCCAGCTGTTTGTAGCAATGTACCTGATATTGGTGCCCATGCTGTTTACTTCCACTTTTACAATTACCCGTTCTTCTTGTTCCCAAGTTCCTGCTTTATATGCAAATGTGTGGTACATCTTTACTGGCTCTTTTGTTGTTCCGAATTTCTTTTCCGCACTTTTTATGGTTGTTTCAGCTAGTTTATTTAGGCTGCCATTCCCTGTCAAACCTGTAATCAGAATGATGTTCTTGTCTATTTTGCTATAACTTGTAAGTTCAGGGCAATGAAAATGGCTATCGCCCCTTACTATAATTACTGTTTTTTTCCAATAAGCTCTTAAAAGCTGTATGATCCGTTTTAAAACGGCAAATACATTCACACTCTTTGACCGTCTTCCTGGCTTTAAGATGGTGGTTATCAGTTTCCCGGACAAGCCTTCATAAATATGCAGGGGCATAAAGACATAATCACCATAATAATTATTGAATTCTATTTGTAACTGGTTGCCATAAGCGGTATGGTTGGTGTCGTCCGGATCAATAATTATTACAGGGGGTTCTGATTCATACGAATTTATAAAATTCATTACAAACATTTTGGCTATCCGGTACAATTCGCTACGCCTTACAGAATTTTCAAACCTGCTCATCGTTGGCTGGGAACTCAAATCCAAACCAGTTTCGGGCAACTGGCCTGAACAAAGCTTGATTATAGCATCGCCCCGGAGCATGTTGCAATCATTGGCATCTTCATATCCTGATGCAATTTGGTAAACCCTTTGGGAGACTATACTTTCTATTGTGTGGCCTATATAACGTTGATCCCTTTGGTCATTGATGCAGGCACTAAAATCCCTCACTATATTTATCTGGTTTTCAAGCTCTTTTAGCAATAACAAGCCACCATCTGAACTGATTTTCTCCCCTGAATAGCTTAATTCGATAGGTTTTGCTTGTACCGAAATTAAATTTAACGAAGTTTGTTGGTTGTCAATTTTATTTGTATCTTTATGTCCCATAAAAGTCTATGTTTTAATTGGTTGACACCTCTAAGTTAATAAATTAACTTGGAAAAACATAGACTTTTTTTATATAATATCTGAGAAATTTCATGTTTTTTCTATATCAGTGTATCATGTTGATATAGTGATTATTACAATATATCTGGGCGGATTTATGAATAATTCAGG
>DYQV01000089.1 GCA_020719105.1 Rikenella microfusus | reverse complement strand
ATCGCACATTCACACCTTTCGCTGTGCTCAGGTATGAATAAAGCGGGTTAATTGGTATCCGTATTTTCGGTATTGGGTTCGGGTTTGTTCTTTTCTTGCAAATCATATAGATAATTTTGCAACCGCTTCTTTGTAGGGTCGCTAATTAAAGATATAAAGCGCTTGTAAGGATTGTTTACAAAATCTTCCTCCGAAATGCGGATAGCAGTTTTACCCTTAAAATCGGCTACGGTTATAATCCGCATCAATTGCTTTCCATCAGGTCGATGAAAAATTCTTATATAATCAGTTTCAGCAATTTTTTGTGTGATTAATAAAACAGAATCTCCATTGGTATAATATTCCATCCATGCATCCTGTCCATCAACTACTTGCTGTTGAATCATGGTATCCAATTCTTGCCTCCAGGCAGGTTCCTCCCAATGATTTGTTATGTCAGCAATAATAAAATAATACATTTTGTCTATTACAGCCATTTCAGTAATTAACCGCTCTTTTGGTTGAGTCAGCCCTATTGCCAAAGGAATTGCACCAAGAATCAAAGCAATAATTAAAATTTTAATGCTAGCCTTCATCTGTTAAGATTTTCATTAAAGATAATTTATTTTTTAATATGTGTCACAGCTATAAATCAGAAATTATAACAATCGATTTCTTCCTTACTACGGTATCGCCTTATTGATGTTTTAAAAAGCGTTATGTATTAAGTATCCAATTTGACCAAAATAGGAATTCCTGTGGATAAAATGAATTTGTTTGCCTTTATAAGTATTTTTTCGGCATAGCTTGATGAGAATAAAAAAATTCCCATGCTGATTTGATTACCACGGGAGCTTTTTTAGATTTATTTTTATAGGTCAGCTAACTTTATGACACAAAATGGTAGTGCGGACCAAATCGTTCAAAAGCTGATTTATCAAGTGATTCCTGATGATTCGGATGAGCAATGCTAATAATGGGTTTGGCTCGCTCCTGTAATGATTTTCCATATAAATTTACTGATCCAGATTCAGTAACCATCCAATGCATGTTTGAACGGGTAGTTACTACGCCAGCACCTAAATGAAGCATTGGAGCAATTTTACTCATTCCTTTTTGCGTTACTGAAGGCATAGCAATAATAGGTTTTCCACCTGGACTCATTGAAGCTCCCCTTACAAAATCTATTTGACCACCAACCCCTGAATAGTGCTTCGTTCCTATAGAATCGGAACAGACCTGACCGGTAATATCTACTTGTAATGCTGAATTAATTGCGGTTACCTTTGGGTTGCGGCAAATTACATTAATGTCATTGGTATAACCCACATCTTTCATCACAACACCAGGATTATCATCCACAAAATCATATAATTTTTTACTTCCCATTAAGAATGTTGAAGTCATTTTACCTACATCAATTCCTATCATAGCCCCATTAACGACTCCCTTTTCTACTAAGGGTAGGATTCCGTCGGCAAACATTTCAGTGTGTACACCTAGATTTTTGTGATTTCCTAATTGCGATAAAACAGCATTAGGAATAGCTCCGATACCCATTTGCAGGGTAGCGCCATCATCAATAAGAGCGGCTACATTTCTACCAATCGCTACTTCAATGGGATCGGGTTCGGTATAATGGGCTTCAATCAATGGACTGTTATCTTCACAAAAAATATCAATACATGTAGCTCTTATCATGGCATCTCCAAATGCACGTGGCATATTAGGTATAACCCCGACATTGAATTTGTAGCAATTCACAAAACAAGGGAATAGTTTAAAAGTGAATTGCTTACACTTTCTCAGTCGATTGAGTGATTTGCCTTTTCAAATCGCTCAATTTGGGTTATATTTTAACGCTAAAGATTGAACTTACATGATTAAAGTCATGGTATCATTACGTTAGGACTTTTTATTTGCCGCTTGCTTCAAAAATGGTTTTAATAGTATAAATCATAATTTTCAGGTCAACATATAGCGACATATCTTCCAAATAAATCATATCATAATTTAACCGATTGATCATTTCATCCACATTTTCGGCGTATCCGAACTTTACTTGTCCCCATGAAGTTATTCCTGGTCTTACTTTAAAAAGTAATAAGTAATGAGGAGCTTTCTGCACTATCTGATTCACAAAAAATTCTCTTTCAGGTCTGGGTCCAACTAAAGACATATCACTTTTTAATACATTATAAAATTGGGGCAATTCATCCACCCTTGTTTTTCGCATAAACCGTCCAAATGGAGTTACCCTTGGGTCATCTTTACTACTTAATGCAGGGCCATTTTTCTCAGCGTTAAGGTACATCGATCTGAATTTATATATTTTGAAGGGTTTTCCATAGCGCCCCATTCTTGTGTGTGAATATAAAATGGGTCCTTTTGATGTAAATTTTATCCACAGAGCTAACACTAAAAACAACGGGCTGAGTAGTATTAATGCTATGGTTGAAAAAGAAACATCAATTACCCGTTTCAGGTTTTCCTGCCAAGCGGGTAACAATTCGTGCGACAATTCTATTAATGGCACTCCAAAAAGTGACGACATCTTGACAGAGCCCGACATAATATCCAATAAATCGGGAATGGCTTTGGTTAAAACATTAGTGGCTTTTGTTTTTACCAAAATTTGCTGAATTTTTTCCCGTTCCGAAGGTTCAATAGCTATAATCACTTCTTCAATTTTTTGTTGGTTTATAGTAGTAATCAGAGTATCTAGTTTACCTAGGTTTGGTATGTAATTATTTAACATAGTTTTATTATCGCCATTCACGGTTATATAACCAACAATTTGGTTTCCTGCTGATTTTGGTTTTCGTTGCAAATCAAAATAGAGCTGCACGGCTTGTTCGTTGCTCCCAATTATCAGAGTGGGAAAACCAATTTTATGATTTTGAATTTTAGAATTTGTTCTGGTAGTAATAGTTACTCTAGGCAAATAGGTCAAGACAAAGTGCACTCCCCATAGGAAAAAAAATGATTGATAGTAGTTTTTATAGGATATGATGGTATCGTCAAGTATCAAAAGAAAAAATATAAAGATTACCCCTAACGTTACAATAAATATGGTTTTTCCGAGCTCTTGTAAACGGGATTTTCGATAAATATCATGGTATTCACCCGACACATAATATATTAACAGCCAAAAAAGGGGAATTAAAATAATTCCGGCATAAAAGTTACCATTAAAAATTTCCTTACTTGATGGAGTATAAAGGGGAGCTGTAATTACTATTTTACGATAAATAAAAAAAATGACCCACGATGCCAAGGCAGTAAAATAATCTGCAATAACGTATTTAGCTACTTGAATCTTAGGACTTTTTTGTATCATTTTTTATACTATTGCACAATTTTTATATCGTCGATCCAAACTTTTGGATTTAATACTAAGGATTGTTCTAAGGCTGATTTGGTTGCATAATCGTAATTATTCAGCGAAACTTTAAACTTAGTTCCCGTAGGATAGGCTGATAAAGTGGCATATAAATCGAGGTATATTTTTTTCCATTCCTTTGTTGGATTAATTTCTACTAAAGGTAGTGGAATGATTTCACCCTTATTGTTTATAATGAGCACCAACGTAAAATATAGGTCTGATTTGAAATTCATTTCCAAAAAATATCCCTGAGTTATATTCTCCGGTTTGGCAATTTCGTCCACCGACACTTCATAAAAAAGATTTGTTGAGCTATCCATTTCAATTAAACCGCAAAAAACTCCTTCAATAGGTGTTTTAGAATCTTTTATAAAACCATATTTTATGGCAGCATCGTGTTCAAATTTAATAGCACCTCCATCAAAATTCTCATTCCATGGTATTTGAGTTAACGCATTATCGTAACCAACAGTGGGATTAATTGGAATCGTCTCCGCGCTTTTTAATTCTTTCGATACCCGGTACGGTTCATAAAACGGATAAAATGTACGACTGGAGCTCATCCCATTTACCTTAATTCCACCTGAAATCATTATATCTGCCATTCCTTCAGTTAAAACCGGAACAGTAGCTGGTAATTCAAAAACACCAATCAATTCAGTATTTACATAAACCCAAGCATCAGTTATGCCTAGTGATTTTTCATGTTCCAATAAAATACTATCAATTTGAATATAGGAAGGAATACGTTCAGAAGGATTGATGTAATCGCAACTGGAAGTAATAAGTAGCATAAATATCATTCTTGTGATCGTACCAATTCTGAATTGCATAAGCAACAAGTTTAAATGTAAACGATGTAATAAATGAATTATTGCGAAGAAAGGAAAAAATGAGGCGGATTATAAAAAGTTAACACAAACCCTAAGCTTTTCTTTCACCTTTTCCATCACTCTGTAGGTATGGCATTCATTCTCAATAGAATTCAATGGAGCAGTATGTTTTATAATATTTTGATAGAAGTTTTCCAATTGCTTTGCAATTAGTTTTTCTGTGGTATTATTTAGTGAATTGGTGCAAGTCAAAAAATCTTGCGATGTATGGGTGCATTTCACTAAATTCTTTTGAAAATCAATGCGATAATTGGAATTGTATTCATAGGCCTTAATTAAGTGCTGCAACTCTTTTTCAACTGAATTTACTGATATATTTACCACACTTCCGTTAGTAAAGTCCATGCGGAGGTTTATAATATCGGGAATTTCTGAAAAGGAAGAGATGGTATTTGCAGTTACCCTTTTTAAATTTTTAGAAAACAGTGGCAATATGCCGCTAACCTGCTGTCGTATAATTGGCAATAAGTTTTTTTCATTCATTCCTGTAAATAGGCAATCAACCAAAAGAGGTGTTTTACTAACTTTAATATATTCATTAAAAGCGTCATGAAACATAAATGTGTGATAAATTTGAATTATTACCTCTGCTTCATCTTTCAATTTTACTAAATGCAAATGTTCCTCATAATTTAGATAAAAGGTACTGTGTAAAAAAACAGGTTTCGAGTATTGTAGAGCCAACTCAATTAAAGGAAAGTAAGTATTCTCTGTTGCTGCAAAAACAAAGGCATCAGCATGTAAAGCCATATCTGAAAAACTGCAGAATACGGGTTTATCTTTAAATTCTTTAGGAATTTCAAATTGAAAACTTGGGTCAAAGATTCCGGATAAGCAAAAGGCCGGATTCTCTTCAATGGCCTTAATATATTGATAATGGTTGGTATTTCCTACAACAGCTATTTTGAGCATGCAACGAGTTTTTTACAAAACTATGCGAATTACTTTTTAATATTCTATAGTTTGGAATATTCTTATTAACGCTGTGTTGTTAATAAACTTACACGATTCCTTCTTTAAGAATATCGTGAATGTGAATCATGCCTACGTATTTGGTTCCATTAACAACAATCAGTTGTGTAATATTATTCTGCTCCATTACCTGAAAGGCTTGTACGGCTAATTGATTTTCATCAATGGTTCGGGGGTTTTTTCCCATAATATCTTTGGCAAGCAACTCGTCAATTGGTCTTTTAGATATCAACATTCGCCGAAGATCACCATCAGTTATAATTCCGCTTAGCTCCCCAATAGTATTAACTACAGCGGTAGCTCCCAGCCGTTTCGTGGTCATTTCCATAATTACTTGGTCAATGCTGGCATCTTCAGTTATTTGCGGTCTTTGGTTGTTGTGATACAAATCGTTAACTCTCAAGTACAATTTTTTACCTAAAGTACCTCCCGGATGATACTTGGCAAAATCGGTGGACGAAAAGTCACGGTATTCAAGTAAAGCAACTGCCAAAGCGTCTCCCATAACCAATTGGGCGGTGGTGCTGGATGTAGGCGCTAAATTATTGGGACAAGCTTCGCTATCAATAAATGCATTCAATATATAATCGGCTTGTTGGGCCAGCACCGAATGAGTGTTTGATATCATGGCAATGATTTTATTACCCATGGTTTTCAGTAGCGGTATAAGTACCTTTATCTCTGGAGTATCGCCACTGCGTGATACACAAATAACCACATCGTTTTTTTGCACAATCCCTAAATCACCATGTATGGCATCGGCGGCATGCATGAAAATAGCCGGTGTTCCAGTACTATTAAGAGTTGCAACAATTTTTTGGGAAATATTGGCGCTTTTTCCAATACCGGTAATAATAACTCTGCCTTCACTTTGATAGATAAGCTCCACACATTTAGCAAAATCATCATTGATAAACGTTACTAAGTTCTTTATAGTTTCGGCCTCATGGAGTACTACTTTCTTTCCCGATTCAATTATTTCGCTGTGGCTTTTCATTAATTTTATTTTTTGAACAAATATAGTGAGCTATTTTAAAACAAATTATATAAATATTCAATTGTACACTGACTTTTTAGAATTATACTACGTTGTTAGTAATTCATAACACCAATAAATTCAAAAGGTTATGCAAAATATATGAGGAACCAAACACATAAAAATAAGTGCTTTTATAAATTACTTCAAACAAAAAACGGTAACATGATTGTTAATGAATAATTTTTAGTAACTTAGTTAAACAATGTTTACGTTGTATTAATTTAGCGCTCCAAAAAATAATATTGCACAGAAAGTGTGTTGAAGTATGGAATTAACCAGTCATTTAAAAAAGCATTTCGGTTTTGATACTTTTAAAGGGAATCAGGAAGAAATCATTCAAAATTTATTAGCACAAAGAGATACTTTTGTTCTTATGCCAACAGGTGGCGGTAAGTCATTGTGCTATCAGTTACCGGCTTTAATATTAGAAGGTACAGCCATTATAATTTCTCCGTTGATAGCGCTCATGAAGAATCAGGTTGATGCCATGAGAGGCTTTAGTGAAGTTGATGGGGTGGCTCATTTTCTCAATTCATCGTTGTCGAAATCGGAAATACAAGCCGTTAAAACCGATATTCTGGGCGGAAAGACAAAAATGCTTTATGTAGCTCCGGAATCACTGACAAAAGAAGAAAACATAAAATTTTTAAAACAACTTACCATATCCTTTTATGCTATTGATGAAGCACACTGTATATCGGAATGGGGCCATGATTTCAGGCCCGAATACCGTCGGATAAGGCCAATTGTTGAGGAAATTGGGAAAGCTCCCATTATTGCATTAACAGCTACTGCCACTCCCAAAGTACAGAATGATATTCAAAAAAATCTGGGAATGATTGATGCCGATGTTTTTAAATCATCATTTAATAGGGCAAACCTTTATTACGAAATAAGACCTAAAACCGATGCTACCAAAGAAATTATTAAAATTCTGAAGAACAATGTGGGTAGGTCTGGGATTATTTATTGTTTAAGTCGCAAAAAAGTAGAGGAATTGGCCGAAACCCTTCAAGTGAACGGTATTAGTGCGTTACCCTATCATGCCGGAATGGATTCAAATACCCGATCGGGGAATCAGGATAAATTTTTGATGGAGGATGTTGACATTATTGTTGCAACCATTGCTTTTGGAATGGGTATCGATAAGCCCGACGTTCGCTTGGTAATTCACTACGACATCCCCAAAAGCCTGGAGGGATATTATCAGGAAACCGGGCGAGCCGGACGTGATGGCGGTGAAGGAAAATGTATAACCTTTTATTCCTACAAAGACATTCAGAAACTTGAGAAATTCATGCAGGGAAAGCCGGTAGCTGAGCAAGAAATTGGTCGTCATTTGCTGCTGGAAACAGTTTCGTATGCAGAATCAGCCCTGTGCAGGCGCAAGCATTTACTGCACTATTTTGGTGAGGATTATACTCAGGATAATTGTGAATCGTGCGATAATTGCCTGAATCCGAAAGAACAATTTGAGGGGATGGAATATGTTGAAATGGTTTTACAGGTAGTATTGGCAGTAAAAGAGTATTTTAAAGCCGACCATATTGCAAATATTCTTTGTGGAACGGCCAATTATGGAGTTAAATCATACAAACATCACCATATTCCTGAATTTGGAATTGGAAGTGAAAAAGATATAAAGTTTTGGAATGCTGTAATAAGGCAAATGCTTATTGCTAAGCTTTTATCGAAAGACATTGAAAATTATGGATTGCTTAAAATAACGCCAAAAGGACATGCCTTTTTAGAAAAACCGGAATCATTCATGTTAATACATGATCACGATTACGATAAAGAAGAGGAGGAATTATCGGCTCCTCAGAGTGGAGGCTCAGCCGATCCAAATTTGTTCAGCATGTTGAAAGACTTGCGCAAAAAAATTGCCAAAGACAAAGGGTTGCCTCCATTTGTAATTTTTCAGGATCCATCGTTGGAAGATATGTCCATTCATTATCCCATTACATTAGACGAAATGCAGAACATGACCGGCGTTGGCGCAGGAAAAGCACAACGATATGGACAAGAATTCTGCGATTTGATTGCGGCTTATGTAGTTGAGAATGAAATTGACCGCCCGGTTGACTTGATTGTTAAATCCATAGTCAATAAATCGGGTTTAAAGGTATATATTATTCAGAGCATCGATCGTAAAGTTTCATTAGAGGCTATTTCGCAATCGAAAGGAATTGAAATGAATGATTTGCTGAAAGAGATTGAAGCCATTGTTTTTTCAGGAACAAAACTCAATATTGATTACTATATAAACGAGGTGCTTGATCAGGATCATCAGGATGAAGTATATGAATACTTTAAAGAAGATGCTAAAAGTGAGTCAATTCAAGAAGCCCTTACTGAGTTAGGTGAGGATGAATATACGGAAGAAGATATAAGGCTAATGCGTATAAAATTTATTTGTAACGAGGGACATTAAAACACCTGAAAAAAAACCGCACTGTAACCCGTAGCGGTTTTTTTGGGTGTACGACAAAATTCCCTTTTTTCAAAAGATTACAAGTAATCTTTTGTTTTTGTGTTTTTGGTGCTTTCTGTTGATATTGATAATTTGTTCTATTACACTCAAAAAATTAACAACGAAAAATACAAAAAGCACGAAAA
>DYQV01000582.1 GCA_020719105.1 Rikenella microfusus | reverse complement strand
ACGCAAGTAAACCCCTCCCGATTTTACATCGGGATAGCTATTACCAAAATTGGGAAAATAAAAAATCCCAATTTTGTGGAATAGCTTTATCGTCAGGATTATTTATGAATAATTCGGGTTAGAATAGAGCCACTTTTTTTAAAATATGCAAGAACCCTAGTTTTAGCCGGGGTTTGAATATAATTGTCTGTAAAATTACTTCATCATCACCAGCACTTTACCGGTCATGTCTTTCGGTATTTCCAATCCCATCAAAGTTAAGATGGTTGGAGCCACATCGGCCAAAATGCCGTTTTCAACCGATTTTATGGCATCGGAAACCACAATAATGGGAACCGGGTTTAAGGAGTGTGCGGTGTTGGGTGAACCGTCTTCGTTAACGGCCATGTCAGCATTTCCGTGGTCGGCAATAATAACCACCTCGTAGCCGTGGTTGCGGGCTGCTGCCACTACTTCGCCCACGCATTGATCCACGGTTTTAACTGCTTTACTAATGGCCTCATAAAACCCGGTATGGCCAACCATATCGCCATTGGCAAAGTTCAACGCCACAAAATCAACCTCGCCTTTATTCAGTTCAGCTACAATGGCATCTTTTACTTCAAAGGCACTCATTTCTGGTTTTAAATCATAAGTGGCTACTTTTGGTGAGTTTATTAAAATCCGTTTTTCGCCATTAAATTCATCCTCACGGCCACCGTTCATAAAGAAAGTTACGTGGGCATATTTTTCGGTTTCGGCAATGCGTATCTGTTTCAACCCGGCTTTTGAAATGGTTTCGCCAAGGGTATTTTGCACGTTGTCTTTGGTAAAAGCCACCTTTAAACCTTTAAAATTTTCGTCGTAGGTGGTCATGGTAACGTAATACAAAGGAATGGTTTTCAACCCAAATTCGGGCATATCCTTTTGGGTAAGCACCGTTGTTATCTGGCGCAAACGGTCAGTCCGGTAATTGTAACAAAAAACCACATCGCCTTCTTGAATGGTTCCAATGGGTTGGTTGTTTGCATCCACAAAAACAGTGGGTTTCACAAATTCATCGGTCAATCCTTCGGCATACGACTCTTCCATGGCTTTTATGGCATCGGTGGCATGTTTTCCGTCTCCGGCAACCATTAAATCGTATCCCAATTTTATACGGTCCCAACGCTTATCGCGATCCATGGTATAGTAACGGCCAATTAACGATGCCATTTTTACTTTGGTTCCTTTGAAATGATCCACCACCACTTTCATGAACCCTAATCCGCTTCTTGGGTCGGTATCGCGGCCGTCGGTCAATGCATGAACAAATACCTTATCGAGGTTGAAGTTAGCGGTCATGTCAGCCAACGCAAGCAAATGTTCACTCATGGCATGAACCCCCCCCGGGCCAATCAGCCCAATAAAATGAACGGCTTTATTTTTTGTTTTGGCATAATTGAATGCCTCAACAATAGTCTCGTTTTTCTCGATGGATGTATTGCGGATAGCCAGATTTATTTTTACCAAATCCTGATACAAAACCCTTCCGGCACCTATATTCAAATGGCCTACTTCGCTGTTTCCCATCTGTCCATCGGGCAAACCTACATCCTCGCCACTGGTGAGCAATTGCGCATGTGGATATTTGGTTGTAAGTTGCTCAATATTGGGGGCTCCCACGGTATAAATTACATCTGATTTTGATTTATCGCCAATTCCCCAACCGTCGAGAATTAGTAAAATTGCTTTTTTATGTGTCATTTTTTTGAAATATTTTAAATTGGTTATTGTCTTAACCCGGATTATTCAAGAATAAACCTGACGATTAAGCTACACCTCAAAATTGGG
>DYQV01000581.1 GCA_020719105.1 Rikenella microfusus | reverse complement strand
GTCAAAAATTAAAACTCTTAAAAGCATTTTCATCAGGTACCTTCACCCATAATTTGCCTATTCCGTTAAAAATTAATATTTTCACCAATTAAATGAATTTTTACGATTTTACTATTGCGATAAATGATGAAAAAAGACCTACCCTTGGGCCGTAATTGCAAAATAATTTTGGTTGACGACCATCCGATCTATCGGGAAGGCATCAAATTGTTGATTGAAATGGAACATATTGGGCAAGTAATTGCAGAAGCCGGAAATGGAAAAGATTTTCTTGACCTATTGGAATACCTGGCACCTGATATAGTAATCATGGATATTGATATGCCAATTATTGATGGCATCCAAGCTACCCAAAAAGCATTGGAACTGCATCCCGAAATTAAAATTCTCATCCTTTCCATGCATGGCGACAATAAGTATTATACCCGTTTTATTGATGCCGGTGCCAAAGGGTTTATACTGAAAACTGCCGGAAAAGAGGAATTGGAGAGTGCTATACGCAAAATAATCAATGGCGGGAGTTACTTTTCGCAGGACCTATTACTAAACATCATAAATGACCTCAAGGTTCCGACTCAAAAAAGCAAATTGGAACAAAGCCTTGACTTGACCGACCGCGAGAAAGAGATAATGCAACTAATGTGCAAAGGCTTATCATCAAATGAAATAGCTGAAAAAATATTCCTAAGTTCTAAAACCATTGAAGGATACCGTACCAAACTGCTATTGAAAACAGAAACAAAAAATACGTTGGGACTGGTTTTGTTTGCCATAAAAAATAAGTTAGTTACCGAATTTTAAAATGAAGTGGGAAGCGAAGCGCCGGCTTCGCTATTAACCATTCTCGCAGCGGGCGCTGCGAGTTCCAAAAAACAATTCACCGAATTTTTTTGCGGCAAGAGGCATGGAACACCGAGCTCCCGCTCGGTTTTTGGGCAAGTAATTGCAGAAGCCGGAAATGGAAAAGATTTTCTTGACCTATTGGAATACCTGGCACCTGATATAGTAATCATGGATATTGATATGCCAATTATTGATGGCATCCAAGCTACCCAAAAAGCATTGGAACTGCATCCCGAAATTAAAATTCTCATCCTTTCCATGCATGGCGACAATAAGTATTATACCCGTTTTATTGATGCCGGTGCCAAAGGGTTTATACTGAAAACTGCCGGAAAAGAGGAATTGGAGAGTGCTATACGCAAAATAATCAATGGCGGGAGTTACTTTTCGCAGGACCTATTACTAAACATCATAAATGACCTCAAGGTTCCGACTCAAAAAAGCAAATTGGAACAAAGCCTTGACTTGACCGACCGCGAGAAAGAGATAATGCAACTAATGTGCAAAGGCTTATCATCAAATGAAATAGCTGAAAAAATATTCCTAAGTTCTAAAACCATTGAAGGATACCGTACCAAACTGCTATTGAAAACAGAAACAAAAAATACGTTGGGACTGGTTTTGTTTGCCATAAAAAATAAGTTAGTTACCGAATTTTAAAATGAAGTGGGAAGCGAAGCGCCGGCTTCGCTATTAACCATTCTCGCAGCGGGCGCTGCGAGTTCCAAAAAACAATTCACCGAATTTTTTTGCGGCAAGAGGCATGGAACACCGAGCTCCCGCTCGGTTTTTGGGCAAGTTATTTGCTCCTTTGAAATAAACTTATTTGTATCTTCTCAAATACCCACTACAGCGATAGTGTCCCCCAGTGGGGGACGATAGGGGGGAATTCCTATAAACCCTTTTTTTATTAAGGGTTTTTCCTTAAATATACAAGGATGAGTCCGCTCCGAAAAGTCATCCGATGAA
>DYQV01000580.1 GCA_020719105.1 Rikenella microfusus | reverse complement strand
TAATTAGAAGAATATCAATAACATGTAAACAAAAAGGCTGATTGAATTTTTTGACGAATAGACAAAAATAAATTTGGATTGAATTTGTTATTTTATTATATTTGAGACACTTGCATTATTTCAAGTGTTTTAGAATTCGATAAATTAAAACAAAGCCCAAACTGATTTCAAATATGAGAAAAAGATTCGAACTTCAATATAGCATCGGACAAAAAAGAATTGAAGATGTTACAGTAGATAAAAAATGCAGGGATGCTTTTCCGAAATTAATAGTTGCCCTGAAAAAATTATATGTTGCTCCAGAATATAATGAAAAGGTATTCAGCATATTAGAAGAAAAATTAGTGAAAGGCAAATCCAAAACAGGCCGCCCAGGTATGGATTTATGGGTCTTGTTTGTATTGGCCCAAGCCCGATTGTGCCTGAACATAAGTTACGACAGGCTGCATGATTTGGCAAACAACCACAGCACATTCCGCCAGGTTATGGGTATTGAGACGGATTATTCGATAAAGAAGGTAACCATTGAATACCAGAACATTATAGACAATGTAACCCTGCTTGATGATTCTGATTTGCAAAAAATCAACGAAGTAATAGTGGGCATGGGGCATGAAGTGTTTAAAAAAAAAGAAACGGAAGCATTGCACTTAAAGACTGATAGTTTTGTGGTCAAGAGCAATGTACATTTCCCGACTGATTACAACTTGCTCTGGGACAGTGCCAGAAAATGTTCAGATGTGATAAATTATTTTACTGATAAATACCCCAGCATCAAAGGCTGGCGCAACTTATCGTATTGGTATAGGCGTTTGAAGAATAAGTCAAGGGAGATAGGCCAATCAAGTAAGAAAAGCGAAGAGAAGAAAAAAGAGCTCGTGGGCGAATACTTGGAAAAAGCGTTATTGTTTAGCCAAAAGGTTATAAATGAGAAAGATAGCCTTGTTATAATAGATGAAATGGACTTAGTCAAACATTTAGATTTGGAGTATTTCCTCCAGATGCTTGATAAACATATAGATTTATTGGAAAGGCGCATAATCAAAGGCGAAACCATACCTCATAACGAAAAAATATTCTCGATATTTGAAACATATACCGAGTGGGTTTCAAAAGGGAAACAGTACCCAAATGTAGAACTTGGTAAAAATGTGCAAATTACAACGGACCAGTTCCATTTAATCATCGATAGCAAAGTAATGGAAAATGAAGTAGACAAATCAACTGTTATTTCATTGTCGGATAGGATATTGAGCCGCTATAAAGTATCGAGTTGGAGTTTTGACAAAGGTTTCTTTACAAAAGAAAATAAAGAATTGCTAGGCCTTTTTGTTGATAATTTGGTAATGCCAAAAAAAGGCAAGCTCAATAAAACAGAGCATGAACAAGAGCATAAACCAATCTTTAAGAAGCTTCGCAACAAGCACAGCGCAGTTGAATCAAATATAAATGAATTGGAACACAAAGGGTTAGATAGATGTCCGGATAGAGGGTACAGAAATTTCAAGAGATATATTGCACTTGGCATATGTGCCTATAACCTTCATCGGATTGGAGCAGAGTTATTGAGGCAAGAAAAAGAAAAGCTGCAATTAAAAAAAGCAGCTTAGTTTTGCACAAAATACTAAAAAAGGAGAATTGATGGGAAAACTATGCCCGTGTAATAAGGAAATGTAAAGTATTAATTACTTTCAGTTTTGCAAATGAATAATAAAACAATTTTTCAAAAAATAGATCGACTTTATCGCAAAAAACATTGTCTATAATACTTGTCAAAAATAAAGTAAACGACTTTTTGTGGTTGTTTTCTTTCTGA
>DYQV01000088.1:2347-8939 GCA_020719105.1 Rikenella microfusus | reverse complement strand
TAAAATTATACAATACAACTTTATTAAAACAAAAAAACCGCCCCTTTTGAGGGCGGTTTCTGTTTTATCGAAAATTTGTTAATTACTTACCAAACTTAATGCTTGATTGAGCAGCAGCCAAACGGGCAATTGGAACGCGGAATGGAGAGCAGCTTACATAGTTTAATCCGGCTTTGAAGCAGAATTCAACTGATGCAGGGTCGCCACCTTGTTCACCGCAAATACCCACTTTTAAATCACCACGGGTAGCACGTCCTTTGGTTACAGCCATTTCAATCAGTTGTCCTACACCACTCTGGTCGATGGTTTGGAAAGGATCGGAAGCCAATATTTTTTTGTCCAGATAGTCGTTCATAAAACCACCGGTATCGTCGCGGCTAAAACCAAAGGTCATCTGGGTTAAGTCGTTGGTACCGAATGAGAAGAATTCAGCGGTTTTTGCCATACGGTCGGCTAACAAACAAGCGCGTGGAATTTCAATCATGGTGCCGTATTTGCAATCAATGGATTTCATACCAAATTTAGCACTTACTTCAGCCATAACTTTGTTAAAAATAACTTTGGTAACATCCAATTCAGCCACGTCGCAAGTTACCGGAACCATCAATTCGGGATGTGGGTGATGTCCTTCTTTAAGAAGTTCAGCTGTAGCTTCCAAAATAGCGCGGATTTGCATTTCGGTAACTTCAGGATAGGTTACACCTAAACGAACTCCACGGTGTCCCATCATTGGGTTCGACTCATGCAATGCCTCTCCACGTTTTGCAATTGCTTCGGCAGATATTCCCAATGCTTTAGCCAACTCCGCTTGTTTTTCGGCACTTTGTGGAACGAATTCGTGCAACGGTGGATCCAACAAACGGAAAGTCACCGGCAGGGTATCCATGGCCAAAAGGGTTTCCTTAATATCTTTTTTAACAAATACCGATAATTCATTTAATGCGCTGATTCGTTCTTTCTCGCCTTCGCTTAGGATCATTTTGCGCAACAAGAATAAGGGTTGCTCTGAACCTTTGCCATAGAACATGTGCTCGGTGCGGAACAATCCAATACCTTCGGCACCGTAATCACGGGCAACTTTAGCATCAGCGGGGGTTTCGGCATTGGTGCGTACGCCCATTTTGCGGTACTTATCAACTATGGTCATAAATTCCTGGAAGCGTGGATTTTCAGTAGCATCCATCAATGTTATAGCTCCCGTATAAACGTGACCTTTGGTACCGTTAAGGGTCAACACATCGCCTTCTTTAATTATGATGGTGGTTCCGGGTATTTTCGCAATTTTAGCATTCACATCTACATGCATACCACCTGCACCTACAATACAGCATTTTCCCCAACCACGGGCCACCAAAGCGGCGTGTGAAGTCATACCTCCACGGGCGGTAAGAATACCTTCGGCAGCGCGCATTCCTTCCACATCTTCGGGGTTTGTTTCTTCGCGGAGAAGGATAACTTTTTCACCTTTGCGGAACCAAGCCACAGCATCTTCAGCAGTAAATACCACTTTACCTACAGCGGCACCGGGTCCGGCTGGTAAGCCTTTAACGATAGGAGTTACTTTTTTCTCAGCAGTTGGGTCACAGATTGGGTGTAGCAATTCATCCAATTGAACCGGGTCAACGCGCATTACGGCGGTTTTTTCGTCAATCAGTTTTTCATGCAACATATCCATTGCCATGTTCAAAGCAGCAGTCCCGGTGCGTTTACCGGCGCGGCATTGCAACATGTACAATGTTCCTTCCTGAATGGTAAACTCAATATCCAACATATCTTTGAACGCAGTTTCCAGTTTGGTGCGGATATCATCCAATTCTTTATAAGTTCCTGACATTGACTCCTGCATGCTGTGCAAATGTTTGTTCTGCTCGTTCTTTGTGTCGTCGTTCAGTGGGTTTGGAGTGCGGATACCAGCCACAACGTCTTCGCCTTGGGCGTTTACCAACCATTCACCATAGAAAATGTTATCGCCTGTGGCAGGGTTACGGGTAAAGGCAACACCGGTAGCCGATGAATCGCCCATGTTACCGAATACCATCGATTGCACGTTTACTGCAGTTCCCCATGAATCGGGAATGCCTTCGATGCGGCGGTATGAAACGGCTTTTTTACCATTCCAGCTTTTGAATACTGCCATGATACCACCCACTAACTGTTCTTTTGCATCATCGGGGAATTCTTTACCAAGAGCTGATTTCACCCTTTTTTTGAACTCTTCGGCAATGTGTTTCAAATCATCGGCTGAAAGGTCAGTATCTGATTTTAGTCCTTTGCTGTGTTTGTATTCATCCAACATATCATCCAGTTGTTTGCGGATGCCTTTGCCATCGGTTTCCAATCCTTCGGCTTTTTCCATCACCACATCGGCATACATCATAATCAAGCGGCGGTATGAATCCCAAACAAAACGCGGGTTGTTGGTTTTCTTTAAAAGACCGGGGATGGTAGCAGAACTCAAGCCAATATTCAAAACGGTATCCATCATACCGGGCATAGAACTGCGGGCACCTGAACGGCAACTGATCAACAGTGGATTCTCAGAATCGCCATATTTCATTCCCATAATCTGCTCAGTCTCCTTCATGGCAGCCCAAACCTGGTCTAAAAGGTCGGCTGGTAGTTGATTATTATTTTCATAGTAATCGTTACAAGTTTCTGTAGTAATGGTAAACCCTGCAGGTACAGGAAGACCTAATAGACACATCTCGGCCAGATTGGCACCTTTACCGCCAAGCAGGTTTTTCATTTCTGCTTTACCTTCTGCCTTTCGGGCACCAAAGAAATAAACACGTTTTTTTTGTGACATAATTGCTTAAATTTATATTAGATTATCAATTTAATAGCTCGTTATTTAATATTTTTGAAAGCTTTTTTGAGCCCCGCTAAATTACAATATTTTAAAAATATTGAGCTAAATATGGATAAAATTGTTACATTAATCTAATAAATAATTGGTTAAGTTTTTTTGTTATCGATTAAAATTAAACGCATCTTAATCCTCATGCACAGCATCCCTACAATGTAGAAAGAAACAAAACTTTATCTTAATAGCCATGAAAAATAAAATCATTTCGTTGTTTTACGTTTCAATAGTTCTTTTAGGTTGTGAAACGAACGATTCTATGACCCCTGAGGCCTGTTTTACTTATAACCGCTCTAACATTGGTTATTATGGGCCTTTTCCAGGTATAGATACCATTTGGTTTGAAAACTGTTCAACACAAGCAACTTCGTACTTGTGGGATTTTGGGGATAGTACTACTTCAACACAGGAAAATCCTGTACATATCTATACCCAGTCGATGACTACCATTGTTAGTTTGACGGCTTTTAACGGAGAAAATACCGATGTATTGACTGACACCATTTATGATTGGGCAATAGTTTATAAACCAAATATATATTTGTATCCAAAGAAAAACTGTAACATTTGCGTTTCACTTAGTTTTCCTAAAGGAGGCGAGGTGATTGCATCTATTCCAGAATATCGAAATGGATGGTGCGTAAATGTTGAACCCAATAGTACTATTGATGACCAATATAACTACTTATTTTACGAGAGCGCACAACCAAATATCTGGCAACGGAAAAATGGCTGGTGTTTGGAACAAAGCAAGTTGGAAGCCTTTATCAAAGCTGATATGGATAGCCGTGGGTTTACCGAAGATGAAATCAATGATTTTGTGGAGTACTGGATTCCCCGCTTGAAAGAATTCCCTTATTATACCATATTTCCCCAAACCAAAGAGTCCATAGATAGAGTTATAGAAGTTGGGTTTTCGGTTAAACCCGAAGTTTTTTACCGATTGTTTTATTGTATCAAAGGCAGTCAAACCAATGCAATCATAGATGAACCTATTTCCAGTTCATTCTCCAGAAATGGATTTACAGCCGTGGAGTGGGGTGTAATTATGGATTAAATCTCATCAATTTGCCCATTGTGGAGAAGTAGTTTTCGGTTAGCGTATTGCAACAATTCCGGTTTACGGCTCACTATAAATACCAAAGGGATATTTTTACAGGCCTCAAACATAAAATGGATGTCATCATTATCGAGCGATGAGAAAACTTCATCCAAAATTAGCACTTGAGGTTCCGCTAAAAGTGCCCTCAGAAATGCCAGTTTTTGCTGTTGCCCCTGCGAAAGGTTGATTCCCTCTTTCCCAACGAATTGATTCCACTGAATGGATTCGGGTAACCCTAAGAATTGATGATAGGTCGTTAGGGATTTTTCTGTAGGTTTATTACCAGCATAGGTAAGGTTTTCAAGCAGTGTTCCATTGATGAGTGGGGCCGGAGCATCAACCAAAATGATAGCTTTGCGTATAGCCGATAAGGAAAATGAGTTATACGGTTTCCCGTTAACAAAAATGGAACCGGAAATCGGCAAGTAGAATGCCGGCAAAAGATTCAATAGAGTGGATTTCCCGGCTCCTGATTTTCCTTTTATGGCAATAATATCGCCTTTCTTGACAGTGAATTTAATCTGATTCAAAACGGTTCTTGTATCGCCTTGATAGGCAAAACTCACCTTATTGAATTCAATCTGTTCAATAGGAAGTAAGGGTTTATCTGGTGTACTTGAATTTTGGTTTTCTTCCGGTTGATCGAGCAACAAGAATATTTTTCGGGTACTCACTAAGGCCACATGCAATTGACCCCAAGCTTCGGCCACTTTTTTGATGGGTTTGAATGCGGTTTTCACGAGAAATAGGAAAAGGACTATATCGCCTAAGGTAGTTGTGCTGTGGGTAATTTTATAACTATAAAAGAGGTAAACAACTGCCAATAAAACCATTCCCAAAAAGTCGTTGGTGGGGTTCATGCTATACTTTAATTTTATAAGCCTTAGGTTGTGCCCATAATTTTCATCTACCAACCGACTGAACGTTTTACTTTCTTCGGCTTCTTTTCCATAGCTTTTAATTAGTTTAAACCGGTTAATCCGTTCTTCGAGAAAGGCGGTATAGTCGCCCACATTGTCGCTGATACTTTTACTTACCCGTTTTATTTTTCGGGTAACGTAATCGATTAGTAAAACCGATAGCGGAAAAAAGAGGATGGTAAAAAGCGATAACTGCCAACTGATGTAAAACATTACCGGTATAAAAATAACCATGTACACCAGTGCCCGAGCTACTTCAATCAACAAGTCAATAATTTCAGTAAGAGTGGCCACATCGTAGGTGATGCGGGAAACCATATCGCCGGTTTTGTTGTTGCTGAAAAACGAAAAAGGCAGTTTGAGGATTTTATTGTAGATGTCTTCTTTGAAATTTTGTAAAATGCGCTGTGTGGCGGCATTCATAAATACCCGGCGCAAATAATTGAATAGGGCCAGCAATAAATATAAAGCCAAGAATATAAAACAGAGAATAACCATTCCTCCGAATATTTGGTCGGGACCTTTTAGGACGGTGTCAATAAAATTGATTTTCTGGTCCAGAATGGGGACTTTAACATTAAACCTTAGGGGAAGGGTAATTAAATCGGAGCCTACACCGAAAATGCTTCCCTGCAGTTTGCCAAAAAGATTGGTCAACCATTTCAACAACCCGCCGGTGGCCAGTTCTACCAAACCCATGAGCAGGGTGGCTAAAATTCCCAGAGCAATTTTTTTCTTTTGCTTTATAATATATTGGTACAGTCGTTTGCCGGTTGTATTCATTCTTAATGCTTAAATATGTTAATTGCGGTTATTTTTTAATTATCGGATTGGTTCAATGGGTCGGATTCTTTCTTTTGAACCAGTGTTTGCCATGAATTGGCGCCAATGGAAACCACAGGCACCACCAACCGTTTGGCCCAAAGATGAGGGCGGAGCGAACCCTGATTGTCAATGGTATCCTGGTCTGGAATATATTCGGCGTGACGATTTACCGATACCGGGAATAAATTCCGCTGCCGCAATTCTTCTGCAGTTGTAATTTGAGGCAATTCCCGTAAGTCGGCAAAGTCAACAATTCGGCCGCATTCCCCCAAATGGGTTAAACCCACGGCGGCTAAAGCACCAATAATTCCATCATTAGTGCCGCCGTGCCCCGACAAATGAATGTTTTTAGCTAATACAATGGCTTCTTGCTGATTCACTTTGGTATGGGTGCATGTAAGTCCAAATTGAATGATATCATTGAGATTATCGGTGGCAGATGCTACACAAAAACCGGGATCGCTGCCTTCTATCCAGTTATTCTTCAGATGTTGGATACCGTTTTCGATGAGTAGGGTGCGATAGCTTTCATTGGGAGCTTCAATAACACAGCACAACGAACTGTTATGTGAGGTCATGGGTATTTCAGGCGATTGCAGCAACTGCTGCCTCACTACCATTATCTGTTTACAACCATCGGGCAATTCATTGGCAAACCATCGGGCTACTTTTCCTGTTCCCCGGCCACAGTCCAAGGTATCGGTATCGTCAAAGGCTACATAAAAAATCATTATGGGTGGTGTTTACTGGTTACTGGTCTTTGAATTTCGGATTTCGGAAAGTTGATTTTGGTTTGTTGAATTTCCTAATCCGCAATCGTAAATCACAATTCCGCAATTCTTCCAAAAGGTTTCTAATCTCTAAATTCTAATCTCTAATCTC
>DYQV01000088.1:0-2247 GCA_020719105.1 Rikenella microfusus | reverse complement strand
TCTAATCTCTAAATTCTAATCTCTAATCTCTAAACTCTAATCTCTAAAAATAAGCACTTACCCCAACCACAAAATTCCGTCCAATGATTTCCGACTCAGAAACTGATCCTTGCCGGATTTCAATGGTTTGGTTAAATAGGTTTAAGGCATTGAGGTAAATACTGCCCCAAGGTGCGAAAAAATATTTAATGCGGGAATCGAATTGCAGAAATGGTTTTTCAGTTAATGCGTCAATGGTGCTTCCATCGCTTACCGTTGCGGCGGTGATGCGCTCACCCAGGTAATTCATGCCCATAGATATCTGAAAATTACGGCGGGTGTTCAAATAATCGATGGAACTGTTAACCGTCCATACCGGTTGCCCATTGAGCCGTCTAAGTTCCAATGTACCGGGGTCGCGCACTTGGGAACCCATCCACGAAACATTGGCACTAACCGCCCAGCCTGTGGCTCCCCAATCCGACAAATTGAGCCGGGAATCTACATCCATTCCCCAAACCAAGCCGCTGTCCACATTCACTGCCTGAAGAATCCGATATCCATACACATCATCTATTCCCACTTCATGGGTTTCAATTACATTCCGTAAACGGGAATAAAATCCCCTGAAAGAGATGAATCCTTGCGTTTCAACGTATTTTTCGAGTCCCAATCCCAGATTCCATGCCGTTGATGGCACTAATTCGGGATTGCCGCGTTCAATGGTTTCCTTTTTATTTTTTATTTTATCCACCGGAACCATCAAATTGAATGGTGGCCGGGAAACCTGCCGGGCAATATCCCCCTTTATGAAAAAGTTTGGGGAAACCCGATATTTTGAATGCAACGATGGATTTATGCTGGTGTATTGGATGGAGCCTTTACCCAAATAGGTATCGTAAGTACCCCAGTCGTCGTCGAAACGAATTGCCGGATGAATCCACCAGTTACCTGCTGTCATTTCTGAGCTAAGGTAAACACTGGCGCGGTATTCTTTTAACAGATATGAGCCGTCTTCTATATCGTCCCAAAACAGGTGATCAGCGGTTTTGGTATATACCATTCGCTGGTAATTGCGGTTCAATGCTGAAAACCGCATTCCTCCAGTCAATTTATTCTTAAAGTTCCCCCATTCAAAAGGATGTTTTATTTCCGATTTAGCAATTAGTTCTGTATTAACCTGATTTTCATCCTCAAAACTTTCTTCGGTTCCGGAATCGGCACTCCGCCATCGCCATCGGTCTTTGGTATCGATGTTCTGAGAAATATCCAGCGAATTATTCCAATCCCAACCGTTTTTATGGATGCGGTATGATAGATTATGAGTATGTAAAATACGTAATTTATCATCATCTGCCGTATCGGCAGCGATGTCAAGTCCACCTTTGGTCCGGCGTTTAATATCCGATAGAAAATCGAGTTCTTCGGAATACACCGAAAAGAAGGTTTGATACTTGCAAGTTTGGATGCTATCGGGTTTATAAGAAACCATTCCTGAAAAACCATGAATCCACACGTTCAACTCTTCGCGTTCGGTACCATGGATTTCGCCGTCGGAAATTGCATTCAGGTTAGTACGTTTGAAGTTATTGAGGCTGTAAGAGCCCATGGCTGCCCATTTATCCCAACGGTTTCCCAGTGATACCGTGAATTCCGGATTTATTCCGGGGTGGGTACTGGTATAATCGAACGATAAATCGGAACTGATGAACTTTTTATCGGGGGCATCTTTTAAAATGGTATTGATGGAACCGATGGTGGCATCGGCTCCCAAACTGGCCGGTGGATTGTAAATAATCTCCATATTTTGAATCATATCTATCGGAATCCGGTCGAGCTTTAAATCGCGGTAATCTTCGCCTCCGGCGGGCCGTTCCCCGTTAATTAAAATGCTTTGGAACTGTTTATCCAATCCGGCCATCATCACATTCCGGTTGAATGAGGGCGGGCCTTGCATCATCATCATTGGGAAGCGTTTTAAAACATCGCCGGCTGAATGGTGTCCAAAATTGTTCAGGCTCTTGGCACTGATTACGATTTTTGAAACCCCCGATTCTTTTTGTTGGCCAATGGCATCTTTTTCTGCTTCGGCCTCAATCAATACCTCTTGTATGTTGATTGTTGTTTGTGCAAAACAGAATAGGTGAAAAGCTAGAAAAAGAATAGTTAACAATTGTTTCATATTCTAAAAGCAATATTCCTTAAAAACAACATAATTATTAACCCGCTTTATTCATACCTGAGCATTGCGAAAGGTGTGAATGTGCG
>DYQV01000087.1:6701-8974 GCA_020719105.1 Rikenella microfusus | reverse complement strand
CTTTGTGTGTGCTTTGTGGTAAAATCTTCTTTTTATAATTTTTAGTCACTAATAACAGAGTGCGAAACCAATCAAATTATGCTTTTTAGCTCCTTTTAAAAGCAGCCTAAATTACTCCAAACCATTACCTTTATACATGAAAAACATAAAACAACACACAAATTTTTATCTCTATGAAAACCCGAATAATTCCCGTAGTCCTGGCTGTGGTAATAGCCGGATGCCAGCCAAAACCCTTGGAAATCCAATCTGTTGAAACACCAAATATCGATCAAAAGACCATAGCCGAAGTGTCGGCTCAGCTTTCCTCAAAAGCCGTTGATTTGGATAAAACCCTCGTCACAAAAGGGGTAAACCATGCCGCTAATCTTTGGCGTGCCTCCGACGGAAATCCAGCAGAATTCACAAAATTCTGTACCGATAATTTTATAGCATCTATGGATGAAAAAAAGGCCGTTTTTGCCAAACTCGACCAATACCTGGAAGCGATGTTTGGTAATTTTACCATGCTCAGCGTTGATTTGAATAAAAATGTAGCCCTCAACAACGGACCGCTGCACGAAGTGGATAAATTGTTTGCCGGCTACAATGCATCTGCTCATCTGTTCAACGATTTGTACAACAACAAAATTGCCTTTATTGTAGCCCTAAATTTTCCCTATTATCCGTTAAAGGAGAAAGAAGAATTGGGCAAAAACTGGTCCTTGGAACAGTGGGCATGGGCCCGGATGGGTGACGTTTTTTCGGCCCGTGTGCCTGCTGAGTTGACTCAAGCCTATTCAAAAGCCAGCTCTGAATCCGATTTATACATTTCGGAATATAACATTTACATGGGTTGCTTGGTTACCGATAAAGGCGAAACCCTTTTCCCAAAAGATATGGTGTTGCTTACCCACTGGAACCTTCGCGACGAAATAAAATCGAACTATGCCGATACCCAAAAAGGACCTGAAAAACAGCAGATGGTATATCAGGTAATGAAACGCATCATCGGTCAGAATATTCCCAAAGAGGTGATCAATTCAGGCACCTATCAATGGGATCCATACGCCAATAAACTTTTTGATAAAGAAAAGGAAATCTCTTTTACTCCTGAAACGGACATCAGGTATCAGCAAATAGTCAACAATTTCAAGGCGTTGCAGGCACAGGATGCTTACTATCCAGCAATGAACACGTTTATCGACCGTAATTTTTCGGGCAGCATGGAAATAGCCCAACCCGAGGTGGAAATCCTTTTCAAGGAACTGTTATCGTCACCTCAGGTAAAAATGGTAGGAGAACTTATAAAAAAAAGGTTGGGACGTGATTTGCAACCCTATGATATTTGGTACGATGGATTTAAATCGCGGAGCTCCATTCCAGCAGAATTATTAGATGGGAAAACACAAAAAAATTATCCAAACCCCAAAGCCTTTGAGGCCGATATGAGCCGCATGCTCCAGTCATTGGGATGGGACAAAGAACGGGCCACCTTCCTGTCGTCGAAAATTACTGTGGAACCCGCTCGAGGTTCAGGCCATGCGCTGGGAGCCGAAATGCATACCATGAAATCGTATCTCAGGACCCGCATCCCGGAATCGGGAATGAATTACAAAGGGTACAACATTGCCGTTCATGAGTTTGGCCATAACGTGGAGCAGACTATTTCGCTGCACAGTGTGCCGTATTATTCCATGAAAGGGATTCCCAATACCGCTTTTACCGAAGCGTTGGCTTTTATTTTCCAGAGCCGCGATTTAAAATTGCTGGGAATGAACGACCCAAATCCGGACAAAGAATATCTGAAAACCTTGGATACCTTCTGGAGCATTTATGAAATTATGGGGGTAAGCATGGTGGATATGGGTATCTGGAAATGGCTCTATGCCCATCCAAATGCTACCGCCACTGAATTGCGCGATGCCACCATTGCCCTTTCGAAAGAAGTTTGGAACAGCTATTATGCGCCGGTTTTTGGTTCCACCGATGAACCCATTCTGGCCATCTATTCTCACATGATTTCTTATCCATTGTACTTGTCGGCTTACTCGTTCGGGCATTTAATCGACTTTCAGATGGAACAGCATTTGAAAGGGAAATCTTTCCCGACCGAAATTGAACGCATTTACAGCTTGGGACGGTTAACCCCGCAGTTATGGATGCAAAAAGCGGTGGGCGAAAAAATATCGAATCAGCCTATTTTATTGGCTACCGAAGAGGCGGTAAAGCATTTTCAACCTTAGAAACTGATTTCAAATAGGAAGAATTTTTCCAAAAGACTTTGTGTAACT
>DYQV01000087.1:0-6601 GCA_020719105.1 Rikenella microfusus | reverse complement strand
TAACTTTGTGCCTCTTTGTGCAACAGCTTTTTAATACGGTAACACAGAGTTGCACTGAGGATTCACAAAGTTCCACAGAGGTAATTTCAAAAGTTTTATTCTTTTTTGCAAATCACCAGAAGGCACTTTAACGGTTCCTTTCTTTCCATAAACTTAATTGAACAACATTATGTGGGTGGATGTAGTCTCTTAGTGAACCAATGCCGCACCGATTCCATGGTTTTTTTCTGGTTTGCAGGTGCATGTCGGTGGCAAGTGGAACGTTCTTCGCTATTCTCAGGAGCACCCCAACGGATTTCAATTCCATCGTTCGGATTGTAAGCCATCTCAAAAGCATCGCTTCTTTTAAGGATTTCTGCTAGGGTGAGTTTCTTTTCCGAGCCATCGGAACGGGAATACGTTATCGAAAGTTCGGCAACCGTTTGATCCAGAAGCGCCTGAAGATGTTGCTTGGTCTCTTCGGGAGGGCTTGATTTTGAAATGTTATAATCTTCCGGATAGTTGACTACCCGTTCAGGGAAACCAATCACGGCATCCATGGCAATCAGAAGACGTAAATCGCGGTTTGGAGTCGAAAAATCTTCCCATTGACCCAAGGCTTGAAACACCCCGTTGGCATTTGAGGGCATTGGAATTACCACTCCCGGATGCTTCTGAAAATAAGCTTCACCCGTAGCCACTGATTTCACACGGACCAACAACTGCTCATGCAGTGCCTGAATCAAATCCATTAGGGCTACTTTGGGATCAAGAGGATTTGAGTTAATAATCCGTTCCATGGTATGATAGAAAACCTCACGCTCCATTTTCCGCTGCTGCAAAGAAAATGGGACATACCCGGCTGAATCGTTCAACGCAATGAATGGCATCAGACCCAGTTTATCCTTTGAAAATGAAATGGGACGGAAAGCTTTAAATCCAGGTTCTCCGATTACTTCAGACGTGCTAAACAAAAAATTTCCTTTCCAAAACCGTTTTATGGCTATGGTTTTATCGGGTTGGGCATCTACGGCCAGTAATCTTCCCGGATGGTCTTTGGTTTGAGGAACCCAGCTTATCAGAATCAGTGTGTGCCCATAGGGGTCGGCATAAACCGTACCGGGCCGCAGCGCTTCCCGCTTCAGTGGTAATGGATAATAATCTGACTTTTCATCATCGAGTGCCGTTCGCGCTGTACCGGAATGAACCCAGTTCATAACAGAACGCAAATAGGAATTGAATGCTAATACCGGATTGTTTTTGGTGTTGGATGATTCATTGGTCATCCAGGCAAAGGGACGGGGATTGCGTCCCAAATATCCCCGATCGCATATATGGCATCCAAACGGCAGACCCAGTTTCCATGAAAAATAAGCCCTAAGGTAAAATGGATTGTCGGCACAGTCGGGTTCCATAATTACTTTTATTTTTCCGGTTGGATCATCTTCATCTAAAGAAAGATAATTGTAAAGAAAATTGCGCTCCTTATTCTGTGTCACCTCATGCAAAGCATTCCACGATGTTTGTTCGTTACATCTCTGGAACAAAGCATTTACCCAAGCGGAGTAGATGGTCTCCATCGCACTGTCCCAGCCACGGGTGGTTTTCCAAACCCCAGTTTTCTGAGGTTTTGCCATCCGCAGTGCAATTTCAAATTCCAAACTGCTTACTTCTTTTTTATCTATTAACAAGGTCGCTTTATACTTGCCGACAGTACTTGCCGTAAAATCATCTATTCGCCAATAAGGCAATTCGTCGCCTAATTTATAATTCTGAGATTCTAAATTCCCCGACGGACCTGTGACAATAATTTTCGCTTTCCCTATGTTTTTCCCTCCTGTTGCTAAAATTCGGAACCCTTCTCCGGAAGCCGGATTCGCGGGCAAAACCAAAAGGGCATTAACCGTATTGTTTCCATAGCTATCAAAATCTGGATTCTCACCCTTAATTACAGAGTCTATCTTCTGACGGAAAGCCACTCCTTTTTTTTCCGCTGAATTATCGCTGCACGACATCAAGTTACTTAACAGCAAAAGAATGAAAAAGTTAATGAGCATACGAGCAGGCATTTTGACCATATGGGAATGGTTTTAAGTTTTACTTAATGGAGGTTCTTAGCTAATTGCATATCGTTCCCATTATTTCCCCCTCCGTCCTTTGGGCACCTCCCCAAGTGGAGGACTTACTCCGATTTAGATTTAAGAGTATTAATTCAGATACAATAAAAAACTCACAACGGAGCAAGTTCGCCCCTCGGGGGAGATGGCCTATCGGCCCGAGGGGGATGAAGTTAAATCTAGTGTAGAATATCATTTTTTTTGTGTTATGCATTTATCAATCGACATTTGTTTCTCAAAACACCTTTTTTATTTCTTTTATCCCGATGCCCGGTTTATCCTCCAGGGTTACTTTGCCATCCACAATTTGTACTCCGGAAAAAGGATCGTTTGAAATAAGTAAATTCCCGTCAAGGTCAGCCCAGTCAGCTTTAGGAGCTAATTGTGCTGCGGCAGAAACGGCGCACGAGGTTTCGGTCATGCAGCCAATCATCACTTTCATATCCAACGACTGGGCTAAGGTCAATATTTGATGGGCTTCGCGCAAACCGGTGCATTTCATGAGTTTAATGTTGATTCCGTTGTAAACTCCATGGACCTTCAGTACATCGGGCAACCGCTGAAACGATTCGTCGGCAATGGTTGGCAACGGACTGTTTTGAGTCAACCAAGCCATATCGTCAATGGCTGTTTTTGGCATGGGTTGCTCCACAAATAGTACACCGTTCTCCTTCAGCCAGTGTATGGTTTCCAAAGCTTGTATGCGGTCGGTCCAGCCCTGATTTACATCCACACACAACGGCCGGTCAGTCACCGAACGGATGGTTTCAATCATTTGCCGATCGGTGGTTGTTCCCAATTTCACTTTCAATATTTTATAAGGAGCCGCTTCAGCTACTTTTTGCCTTACCACTTCGGGCGTATCAATACCAATGGTAAATGAAGTGTAGGGCGTATGGGCCGCATCAAATCCCCAGATTTTATACCAGGGCTGTTTCAACAGTTTTCCTACTAAATCGTGTAGGGCAATATCAACCGATGCCTTTGCCGCAGTATTTCCAGGCATCACCGAATCCACATATTTGAGGATGTCGTCCATCTGAAACGGATCGTGAAACTGACCCAAATCGAGGGATGTAAGGAAACGGGTAACTGTTTCGATACTCTCTCCCAAATAGGGTGGCATGGAGGCTTCCCCATAACCAACCAATCCGTCTATCTCAATACGGGTGAGTACATCAGGAGTATTTTTCCGCGAACTGTTGGCCAAGGTAAAAACATGGCGCAACTGCAAATTGTAAGGTAGAAAGCTGAGTTTCAATCCTTTTTTAGAATTTTGAACAACCCATTTTTCGGATGCAGCAAACAGTGTTTCTAAGCCAACAGCTCCAGCAATACCTAATAACCCTGTTGTTCGTATAAAATCGCGGCGGTTGGTTGACATAACTAGAGGTTTTAAGGTTGAACCGTGTACCAAGGGTGATCTTTTACCCTTACAATTCCTTCGGTATTCAATGTATTAAGGATTCTTCGGGCAACAACATGGTTACGGTAGGCATTGTATTTCGGGTCAATGGGATCGATACTGCTTATATGAACCCTGCCGGAGGAATGGATAAAATCCCCTTTCCCTAAATAAATTCCCACGTGGCTGATCCGCTTTACTGAAGAACCGAAAAATAGCAGATCGCCCGGTTGCAGATTGGTTCTATTGCTGAAATCAATCGGTTCGCCATATCGGGCTTGCTGCGAAGCGTCGCGGGCAAGTATGATTCCTTGTGAATAGTAAACCATTTTCACAAAACCCGAACAATCGGTGGCTTTGGTTGAAGTTCCTCCCCACAAGTAAGGCGAACCCATCATTTGCCGGGCAACCGACAAAATGGACTCAACTTTTGGTTGCGAATGGGTCCATTCATCAAAAGAAATACAGTCCCGTTTCCGAACATATCCAGTGCGGCCATCGGGTGTTTTTATTTTTAATTCTCTCTTTTTTGTGGATACAACTTCGAATAAATCGCCTAAAACCAAATCAGTTACTACTTCGCCTTTTTTATGGGGCTTGTTGTAAGCAATAGTTGAAATGCCATTAAAAAAATATCTGTCCGATTTTTTCCATGAATTCAGTTCTTTATCTGTGCAGGACTTCAACCCGCTGGTATCCATCCAGCCAATATAATGTTCGGGCGTTTGGACACGGTACCATTTATCGATAGATTCCAGAATTTTTAACGGTGTTCCCATCACTACCTGTGAAGCAAGTTCTGAAGCATCTTTGGGTTGAGTACGAAGGTTTGATACAGACAAGGTGGTCAAACCCCAGGCTTTTTCTCCCAACAGCGCTTCCGGTAAAAGTCTAAGGGAATCAATGAAGGTAACCTTTTTATCCGTCAGAAATTGAATGATTTGCTTTTTAGCTTCCGGCAAATCAGTTTCGCCCGAAAGAATTATTGGAACATGAAGAGTATCTTTTAATTCAACGGTGAGAATGGCCACCCGTTTATCGGGCACCCATTGTTTTTGAAGTATTTGCAGCTCTTCGGTCAACGTATTGTACGATGCTAATTGAGCAAATCCAATTATTCCGAAACAAAGCAACAGAAATAGAAACCCGGCTTTTTTATAGAAATCCTTCATTTGAGTGTAATATCAAGCTACAAAAATAACGAATTGTTTAAAGAAAATGATTTTTAATGACTTCCCTATTCCGGTTCTGATTCTTTTTCAATTTCTTAATTGTGAGTCCGCTCCGAAAAGTCATCCGATGAATCAATTATCCCGCTTTATTCATACCTGAGCATTGCGAAAGGTGTGAATGTGCGATGGGTGTTGGGTTGCAAAGCGGAAAACCCCGATTTAACTATTACCAAAATTGGGAGTTTTTATTTTCCCAATTTTGTGGAATAGCTTAATCGTCAGGATTATTCATGAATAATCCGGGTTATTAAAATCGGAGATTATATTTAACTGGTAATCTGCTAATTAGAAATTCATCGGATGACTAATTTGGGGCTTTTTAGCTTTTCGGAGTGGATTCAATTGTTGATTTTTGAATTTTTCCATTGCAAAAACAAAAATACAGGAATACCGGCCATAATCAGGCTCATTCCAATAGCAGCTTCACGCGGCCGGGTGCTGATAGTATTTGCAACCAGTAACAGGCAAAAAACGATAAAAATAGCCGGTACCACTGGATATCCCCATGCTTTGTAAGGCCGGTGCACTTCGGGCATCTTTCGTCGCAATACAAAAACACCCAAGGAAGTGGCTCCGTAAAATATAAACACCGCAAAAATAATCATGTCGGTCAACTGGTCGAAGGTTCCTGACAACACTAAAACGGAGGCCCAAATTCCCTGCCACAGCAACGAATTGCCGGGAACATTAGCCGAATTCAATTTTCCGATGCCAGAAAAGAAAAGGCGGTCGCGCGACATGGCATAATAGGGGCGGGCACCGGTAAGTATGCTGGCATTGGTGCACCCCAACGTAGTTACTAGAATAAGCAAGGAAATGAACAGGACTCCACCCGTTCCCCAAAAACCACGGACAGCTTCCACCGCGGCAATTTGATTGCCCGATTCATGAATCAGTTCCAGTTGAGGAATGGACAACAGCGTTAGATAAGTTACATTAACCAGCAGGTAAATGGCAATAACGATGAATACGCCCATCAGGATTCCTTTGGGGATGTTCCGGTTGGCATCTTTTACTTCACCCCCAATGTATCCAACAGAAACCCACCCTTGATATGCCCAAAAAGCAGCTAGCATGGCGGTGAAAAATGAAGAGAGGGTAACGGTTCCATAGGTCAGTTCTTTGATATTCATAAAATTGGCCGGTTTTGTCCCTATGTGGTTCAAACCAAAAAACACAATCACAAACAGTCCGATGAAAACCAGCCACATAATTATTTTGCTGACTCTAGCACCGCTTTTCAGTCCTGAAATGTTCAAGCCGGTCAACAGTAAAATAAGCAGAATAGCCGTTAGTTTAACCCCAAAACCCTGAAAGGGAAAAAATACGCCGCCAATGGTAAGCTGTTGCAGCGTTGGAAACAGTTCGGGTATTGCAATGATGCTATTCAGCGATTGGGCAAACACATAAGCCAATGAGGAGATGGTGGCCGTTTGAATTACGGCAAATAGTGACCATCCATATAAAAATGCAAAAAAGCGATTGTAAATTTTTTTAAAATAAACAAAATCGCCACCCGTATCGGCCAATAAACCAGCAACTTCAGCATTACTTAACGCGCCAAATAGGGTGATGATACCGGCTACTATCCATGCGGCGAGTATCCAAACCGAAGAGTGAAGCTCGGCGGCCATGGGAGCAATTTTTTTATAGACCCCTGAACCAATGATGTTGGCAATCACAAATAGGATTACATACCCTAAACCCAGTGTTTTGACTAAATTTCGTTGACCAGCCATAGACAAGCGTTTGAAAATAATAAACGCTTCTAAATTAAAAAATAAGTTGGATTTAAGCAGACAAATCTTACCGAAACAGGGCAACCGCATTTAGAAATAAAAACAAAAACAGTCCACGAATTACACGAA
>DYQV01000579.1 GCA_020719105.1 Rikenella microfusus | reverse complement strand
TTAAAACTGTTTTATATTGCAAGTTTGAACTATGCAAATAGTTGCCAGTTAAAAAAATCCTATGCATACAATCCTCTTATGAAAAAGAATTAGAACAAATTATAATCCCATCAATTTGGCAATTATTTTGGGAATATCAGTATTATCAATAGGTGCAGTAAAATATTGTTGCCCGGGCCCAATTACTCTTACTGGCACCTCAGTTGCACTGTGATCGTTGCTAGCCCAGCTTATACCTGCTTTATGGTTTAATAAATAAACAGCCACATCAGGAATGGTTTTATTGGCACTAATATCCAAATATTCTTTATCAGGATCCAATCCTTTGCTGCCGTCAAAAGTTTCATCAAATGCCTTTTTCAGCATAGCTATTTCCATAGCAGATAGCGCCAAACCTTTACTGTCACTTCCTAAACCAAAATGTTGCTGAACCAATTCCATTATTTGTTCAAAGGTTGCTTTAGGATTTGTTTGTTGAACGTTGACCAGCAAACGTCCAAACTCCTGAGCGGAAACATTTTGATTCATAAGCAGTCCTAAATTAGGTTCATTTTCGTTGCCAATAATCATTCCTCCCGTTTCATGGTCGGCTGTAACTATAATTAAGGTTTCATCGGGGTGCATTTTGTAAAACTGTAATGCTTCAGCAACGGCCATATCAAAAGCTAAAACCTCTTTTACTGAGGCCGCTCCATCATTAGCATGACATGCCCAATCTATTTTACCCCCTTCAATCATCATAAAAAAACCCTTGGGATTATCTATCAATTCGATTCCTTTTCGCGTAAATTCAGCCAATGATATACTCTCTTTAGCGTTATCAATTTCCCATGCAAATTCGGCTTTACTCAATAAAAAAGGATTTACAGCTAATACTTTTTCACTGCCTTTTTTAATATTTTGAATTGATTCTTTTGAATGAATATAGGTATATCCTGATTTTTCAGCATTTTCATAAGCATCCGGTTGATTTTCTCCTTTTCCTTTAGGTGTAATAAAACCACCGCCCCCAAAAAAATCAAAATTACTTACCGGTAATTCCATGGCTATGTCGTAATACATTCCACGTGAATTCTGATGGGCATAAAAACTAGCTGGCGTTGCATGGTTTATTCCAACACTTGACAATATTCCAACTTTATAACCCGCCAATTTCGCTTTTTCAGCTATTGATTCAAAGTTAATAGTCAGTGTTGAATCTTTACCCAATACTCCATTATTTGTCTTAAAACCTGAAGCCATTGCGGTTCCACTAGCCGATGAACAGGTAATCCAGCTATTTGATGAATAAGTAGTCATGTAGGATTGAACAGGAAATTTACTCATGTTCAGATTATTGGTTTGGCGATTTCCATTTAGGGATGCTAAATACAATTCGGTTGAATAAACCTGACTGATGCCCATGCCATCACCAATAAATAAGAATACATATTTTGCTTTAGGCTCATTGGCCTTATTCATACATGATGTCAAAACCAGTAATGATCCGACAAGAATTAGTAACCATTGTTTCTTCATTTTATTAAAATTTCAATTAATTAATTTGCGACGCATTTAAAACGCTTAACTAACATTTTGGTTGATTCAATATAAACCATCATCTTGATTCGTTATATAACAGATGGCAGAAAAAAAATCAAGGTTCAAAGCTAAAATTATTTATCATTGAATCATTCAACTTACTCTTAAAATTTAGTTAATAAATAGAAGGGTTAAATTTCAAAAATTTACAACATGTTAACGCATCAAAAGTTTCAATCTCAATACATCTAAATTAACCCGCTTTATTCATACCTGAGCACAGCGAAAGGTGTGAATGTGCGATGG
>DYQV01000578.1 GCA_020719105.1 Rikenella microfusus | reverse complement strand
CCAATTTTGAGGAGGAGCTTTATCGTCAGGATTATTCAAGAATAATCCGGGTTAACATAAGAATTGATCAACCTTATTAGCGTATTAAATAAAGTGTTAGCATACCTATCTTTCCAATTTATTGGTTAATTTAGAAATCACCCGATAGTTAGAATAGAGCTATTTAAATTTCTTTGTCAATCTGATAGTGGTTCCTATCTGAAGAGCTTCGCGATACCAATTCTCCAATAAAACCACTCAAAAATAGCTGAGTTCCAATAATCATACAAACCAGCGAAAGATAAAAGTAGGGACTATCGGTGACCAAGGTTGTTTTGAGCCCCCGAGCTAAAACATATAACTTATGGCCACCTACTACCGCCGCCGATACAAATCCAAAAAGGAAGGTGATTACACCCAAAGTACCGAATAGATGCATGGGTTTTTTTCCAAATTTGGTCATAAAAATGATTGACATTAAATCGAGGAAGCCATTGATAAAGCGTTCGAGGCCGAATTTGGTAACACCGTATTTCCGGGCTTGATGCTGAACCACTTTTTCGCCAATTTTGGTAAAACCGGCTTGTTTAGCCAATACAGGGATGTATCGGTGCATTTCGCCATACACTTCAATTGATTTGATAACCTCACTCCGATAGGCTTTTAAACCACAATTAAAGTCGTGTAATTTTATTCCGGTCGATTTACGGGCAGTCCAATTATAAAAACGACTTGGGATTGTTTTAGTAATTGGGTCGTGACGGCGTTTTTTCCATCCAGAGACCATATCATATTTATTGCGGGCTATCATGTAATAAAGATCAGGAATTTCATCGGGACTATCTTGTAAATCTGCATCCATGGTAATTACCACATCCCCTTCGGCCGATTGAAATCCACAAAATAAAGCCGCTGACTTTCCATAGTTCCTGCGGAATTTAATTCCTTTTATGGAACCATATTCCGTTGAAAGTTTTTCAATTTCGCGCCATGAACCATCATTACTTCCATCGTCAACTAAAATAATTTCATAAGTCAGGTTATGTTCATACATAACTTTGGCTATCCAAGCGACTAATTCATTTAACGATTCTTCTTCGTTGTATAATGGAACTACAATGCTTATATTCATGGCTTTTTTGCTGGTTTGTTAAAATTTTATTTTTCTAATCGTAGGGGTGTTTTAATAAAAACTGACATGAGCAATCCAAACATTACTCCAACAAAAGTATGGTACATAAATACAATAAAAGCCATTAGGCCTGGTGTTAATGCATTTTTATACAACACCACTAATGCTTCTACCTGTTCTGCTGTCAAATTGTCTTTAGCCGAGTATGCCAATCTCATTTGATCGATAAAATATTCAATTCCTTTTGGTTCTAAAATAGCAAAATACCAATACGAAAATACAGCATAGATGAAAGCAGCAAATAGACTTAACAGCACGGTAAATCCAAAGGCCTGTCGGTAAACAAATTCATTGGGAAAGTACGTGTCGCGATATTTACGACCAAAAATAAGCATGCCAAATGAAAGAAGCAGTGCATTGAATAATCCAATTTCATCGCCTGGGGAATGAACGGTTCCGAACAAGTGCATTAGAAATACAGAAAGTGAAAACGCTAAGCCTAGGTATAAACCATAGGTCATGGTATATTTAGTGAGTGTATTATTGTGTTGCATAGTTGTTTCTTATCAGGCAAATATACTTTTTTTACTTTTATTAAAAGAATAATTCTAAATCAATGTCAGGGCAGCCGTATTTAAGAACTGAAATTTTAAAATTTCCATTTTCGGCGCATGATTACACGCAATTTCAATGAATTTTCACAACGTGCGCCGATTT
>DYQV01000086.1 GCA_020719105.1 Rikenella microfusus | reverse complement strand
CATCGCACATTCATACCTTTCGCTTTGCTCAGGTATGAATAAAGCGGGTTAATATTGAAGTTTCAAAACTTTTTGTGCAATTCCCTCTAAAGGTATTATATAATCAGCCGCATTTAGCTTAATGGCTTCTTTAGGCATTCCAAATACTATGCAGCTTTTTTCATCCTGAGCAATGGTTTGAGCACCAGCCTCTTTTAGCTCAAGCAGTCCTCTGGCACCATCGTCGCCCATTCCGGTCATTATTACACCCACTGCATTTTTACCGGCAAATTTAGCTGTGGAACGAAACAAAACATCAACAGAAGGGCGGTGGCGGTTTACCAAAGGGCCATCGTTAATTTCAACATAATATCGGGCTCCACTCCGTTTCAGTATTAAATGATGATTTCCCGGAGCAATAAGGGCTCTGCCACGTATTACTGAATCATTATTGGCGGCCTCTTTTACCGATATTTTGCAAAGTTGATCGAGTCGGTCAGCAAAGGATCGGGTGAACTGCTCCGGCATGTGTTGAACAATTACTATTCCGGGGCAATCAGCCGGAAGTTCTTCCAAAAATATCCGTAAGGCTTCAGTGCCTCCAGTTGAGGCACCCACCACAATAACTTTTTCGGTAGTCTTAATCATGCTATCGGAGGCGGAACTTTTGGGCATTATAGCATCTGCGCTTAATTTTGGTTTCACTTCCATAACCCGGGGAGTTATGGTTGCTTTTTTTCGCAGGAGTTTGGCCGATGCTGCTGCTTTAACTGCATCGCAAATGCGAATCCGTGATTCTTCAATAAATTCTTTTGTGCCTAATTTTGGTTTGGTTATTATTTCCACAGCTCCATATTCCAAAGCCCTGATGCCTGTTTCAGTGCCTTTCTCTGTTAAGCTGGAAATGATGACAACCGGGATGGGGTGTTGGGTCATTATTTTACGCAGGAATGTCAGTCCATCCATACGCGGCATTTCAATGTCTAAGGTAATTACATCGGGAACATCGTGTGCAATTTTGCTGGCAGCATAATAAGGATCGGCTGCTACCCCCATCACCTCTATTTCTGGATCGGTTCCAAGTATTTCAGCCAGCGATTGCCGAACTACCGCAGAATCGTCAACTATTAATACTTTTATTTTAGTTCCTATTTCAGGCATTTTGTTTTTGTATTAACTTCATTAAAACAACTCCAGTTTCTGTATTGAATCGAATTTTTCTGCCTTGTTTTCCACCGATACTTTTTCCGGTAATTTTGATACGCATTTCAGCCAAAGTTTTTTCGGCAATCTCTATATTCCGTTCACCAATTTTAAAATGGTTCGATTTTGTCTCTATTACCTCACCTCCTCCAAATATTTTTGCTTGCAGGTTTTCTTTTTGAGCACCCATAGCTAACATTTTTTCAACCAATTTTTGAATGGCAATGTTGCCGTATTTGGGAGAAGCTAAACCGGTTCCGTTCCAAAAGGGTAGCATATAATGATTGATTCCCCCAATTTTTTTAACTGGGTCGAAAATACAAACGGCAACACAAGAGCCAAGTATGGTATCCACTAAATGGGGCTCTGATTCAGCAAAAAGTGCTGCCGGATATAAATAATGCGTTTTTATAATATTCTCAAAAGACTCCATCCTCAGAATTTCCAAAAATAAATTCATTACCATCCAACGCATACCCATCTGTATTCGATTCATCCCCTTCAGGAATTGTAATGGTAAAAATTGAACCTACGCCTCGTTTACTGGCAATTTCAATTTCTCCGTTGAACAACTCAAGCAGCGATTTGGTTACCGATAGACCCAATCCGTGGCCTGTATTTAGCGAGTTTATTGACGAATCGAGACGTTGGAAACGATCAAAAATAATTTCCAGATTCTTTTTGTCGATGCCAATACCAAAATCCTTAACCATAACTTTCAGTAATCCATGATCTATCCATGCTTTTACTTCAATTCGGCTTGCTGCATTGCTATATTTTATACTGTTGCTTAGTAAGTTTGATATAATGAGTTTTAACTTTTCAGGGTCAGTTCTAAAATAATGGTCTTTGGTAAGATTCTTATCAATTTCAAACGAAAAATTTATTTTCAATTGCTTTTGTTCCGCCTTATATTTATAAGCAATTATGATACTTGATATTACTAAATTAATGTCGGTTTTAATGTAGTCCGGTGAAACTTCTCCTGCCTCAATTCTGGCTGCCGTAAAAATATTTCTCAACTGAAAATCAAGTTCAAAGGCTTCGGAATGTATCAATTCAGCCATGCTTTTAATTTTCACTATATCTGTATCTTTGGCAGCAATAATGTTTTTTGACAGTCCCAAAATTGAAGAAAATGGATTTACTATTTCATTGGTAATGTTTGAAATAAAATGACTTTTTAATGCCTCAGATTCCGAAAGTTTCTTATTTACCAATTGTAATTCTTCTCCTTGTTTTCTGAGCATTTCATGGCATTCACCCGATTGAGTCAATCGTTGTTTGAGTTCTTCAATAAACTGTTTATCTGTAAGCATATACGTGTTTTTTTATATTTTCCTGAAAATAGTAGGTTTTATGCTTTTTAAAGGAACTTGCATGTTTGTAATTGATTCAGAATGGCCTAATAAAAAGAAACCCTGTGGATTCAGTTTGCCACATAATTTATTTATCACCATTTCCTGGTTTTCTCTTTCAAAATAAATAAGTGCATTTCTACAGAAAATCAAATCGAAAAGTTCGTTAACATTATAAGTTGAATCCATAAAATTTAATCGCTGAAAACTCACTTTGTCACGAAGTTGCTTAACAATCCTTACTCTTGGGTCATTAGGGTCTTTCGACCTAAGAAAATATTTCTTCTTTAAACTTAATGGAACAATTTCAATTTTTTCTTCTTTGTAAATGGCATTAGCTCCTTGCTGCAGCATTTGTGTCGAAATATCGGTTGCCAATATTTGATAATCAAATCCGGGATTTTTATCTTTAAATTGTTGCAAAACGATGGCTAAAGTATAAGGCTCTTCGCCAGACGAACATCCGGCACTCCATACTTTGGTTATATTTCTTCCATTTAACTGATGTAGCTGAGGTAATAGTTCATTTTCAAGAAACTCAAAATGTACGGGTTCCCTAAAGAAATCAGTTTTGTTTGTTGATACCACATCCATCATGTGAATGATTTCATTCTCGCCTTCAGAACTGAAAACGTACTCAACATACGATTTAAAATCGGGTATTTGTAATTGCTTCAACCGTTTATGCAATCTGCCTTGCAAGACAACCTTTTTAGCAGGGGGCATCTTAATTCCATAATTATCCTGAATGAATTGGCTTAATTGCTTAAATTCATGGTCAGTGAGCGATGATTTGTAAATGTTGCTGTACAGGTTACTGTCCATAAAATGCCGTTTTTCTCTTCTTTATTCTATTTTTCAGAATTACTAACTGAGGCATTAGTTTCCACTTCCTGCGCAATCATAAGCTCATCGTTGCTAAAAATAAGGTCGATATTCAACAGCATTATAAAACCATCTTCAAGATGGTACATTCCCTGAATAAATTCCACTTTATATTTGGTGCCAATTGTTGGTGATTCTTCAATTTCGGTATCTTTTATTTCAATCACGGAATCCACTGAATCTACCAATATACCTAATTGAATGGTTTCTCCTTCAATTTCAACACTAAGAACAATGATGCAGGTATTTGTAGTGAATTCTGTAGCCGACATTCCAAATTTTATTCGCATATCAATTACTGGGAGCACATTACCCCGCAGATTGATTACTCCCCTCAGGTATTCCGGAGAATTGGGAACCTTGGTTATTGGTTTCATTTCCAGAATAGTAAGAACTTTTGACACATTTAAAGCAAAAAGTTCTTTTCCTAGCTGAAAGGAAAGGAATGTATTTGTGTTGTTAATATTTTGAATCTGTGTATCATCCATGTTAGCCTCCAATTTTTATTTCATTAGTCGCATATTGCGAAATAAGCTTGTTGGTATCCAATACCAAAGCTACCGTTCCATCGCCTAAGATGGTAGCCCCTGAAACCGAATTTTGCTTTTTATATAATCTTCCTAAGGGTTTCAATACGGCTTGATATTGTCCAATAATAGTATCAACCGATAAGCCAATTTTTGCAGTGCCGAACTGAACTACAACCACATGTTCTGTTTCAGGTGGGGTTCCTTCAATTTGGAACATTTGACGCAGATTCAGAAATGCCACTTCCTTTTCGTCGGTTCGAATCAGATTATTGATGGCATTTTCAAGTACCTTGTGCTTGAATTCATAACATTTATCAACTGATGACAGCGGGATAATAAATTTTGTATCGCTCATTTGAACTAATAACCCATCAATAATAGATAGTGTAAGAGGTAGTTTAATAGTAAGTACCGTTCCTTTATTTATTTCCGAATCAATTTCAACTTCTCCCCTTATTTCGGTAATCTTTCTTTTTACCACATCCATACCAACCCCGCGGCCTGATACTTTGGTTACTTTTTGAGCCGTACTAAAACCAGGTAAAAAAAGCAAATCGAAAGCTTCTGATTTAGTAAGTTCGGCTTCAGCTCCAATAAGTCCTTTTGCTATTGCGTAATTCTTTATTTTTTCAGGATCAATACCTCTTCCGTCATCAGAAATTTGAATCACAACGTTGGCGCCTGAATAGAAAGCTTTTAGCAGAATGATAGATTTTTTTGGTTTTCCCAAAATTTTCCTTTCTTCGGCACTTTCTATACCATGATCCAAACTGTTACGGATAATGTGCATCAGAGGATCCGCTAACATTTCTATAATGTTTTTGTCCAACTCAGTCTCTGTGCCTTCAGTTTTAAACACCACTTCTTTATCTAGCTCTTGGGAAAGTTCCCTCACTAATCGTTGAAACCTTGTTAGCATGGTTTCAATTGGGATAAGACGAATGCCAAATACATCATCGCGAAGACGTCGGGATATTTTTTCTACCTCTTCAGATATGGCGCTTAGTTCTGCTGAATCATTTTCTTGGGCAAATAAGCTAAGCCGGGCTTGAATGGTTACCAATTCACTTACCCAGTTAATTAAATCGTCAAGTTTTTGTGATGAAACCCGAATGCTGCTTATGCTTGTATCAGCGCTTGCACCTCCAGATTTAGTTTGAGCCTGTGGCTCTTTTTCTTTTTCATAGATTTTTTCTAAATCATGGGTGAGAAGCATCATTTGATCCAAGTCAATTTCTTTATGACTGCGCACCGATTCTTCAATAATTCCAATGAAGGTATTTTCATCCAGTAGGTTAAACTCGGAAATTTTTTGAACCTTTAGATCGCATTGGTCATCGGCAAAAATAAATACTTCACTAATGGCATTTATTCCCTGATTGGTAGCTAAAAAGATGTCCCAATAAATAAAGCATTTTGTGGCATCTAATTCATCAATTCCTGGCAAATGGTCAAACCGCGGAAATACTTTATATTGACCCAAATCGCAGAGTTCATCAATTAAATAAAGTGGATTGGTACCAAAATTGAAAATATTTGCATGGGGTTTAAAATTCAAATAATAGGTAGCATGTTCTTTGTTTTGACGCTGTTCCATGGGCTGTATTGTTTTCCCATTAGATTCTGCCATCACATTTTCATTGATTATTTCCTGAATTTTTGCCACAAGCAAATCATTCTGAACTTTATTTTTTGTGTCCTCGTCGTCTTTTTCTTGCAGCAAACTGCGCAAATGATCAACAGAGGCTAAGGTTATATTTAATATATCGTTATTAATTTCCAGTTTGCTATTCCTGATGAGGTCATAAATACTCTCCAAATGGTGTGTGAATTTGTCCATCTTGGTAAACCCAAACATGGCACTTCCTCCTTTTAAGGAGTGCATAACCCGAAATATCTGCTGTATCAGGTCGGGATTTTTAGGCTGGTTTTCAAGAGCTAATAATACCTTTTCAAGTTCATTGATAAGGTCATTTGCCTCCTCAATGAATTTTTCTCTAAATTTTTCCATTATCGTACAACTTTTTCTATGGCTGCTAATAGTTTCTCAGGAACAAAAGGTTTAATTATCCAACCCGTAGCACCTGCATCTTTAGCTTCCATCTTTTTTTGGGTTTGTGACTCGGTGGTTAAAAATAGAATTGGAATGAATTGATAGTCAGCTTTTGCTCTCACGTTTTTTATAAATTCTATTCCATCCATTACAGGCATGTGCAAATCGGTTATTATTAAATCTAATTTGCTTCCGTCAAGGAATTTTAAGGCATCTTGGCCATCAACTCCTTTAAGAACTTCGTGCCCAGCATTTTCAAGGGTAAAACTTACCACTTCGCGTATGCTTTCTGAATCGTCAACGATAAGAATTCTTTTTCCCATTTTAGAATGGCTTTTAAATTATTTATTAAAAATGTTATTAAGTCCTGATTTAGCAAACAAGTTAGTGCTATCTTCATTTAAATTCAAACTGATAGTTACTTCAATTTTGTTTTTCTGGCAAGTTATTTCATAGGCTTTTAGCAACTGGATTATCGAAAGATCAGCTTCTTCAACATTTGAAAGAACGATACTACACTTTTTATGTCCCTTAATTGCTTTTTTAAATTCTTGCTCAATTTGTTTCATGTTTGAAACGTTAAGCTTGCCTTGCATGGTTAAATTCAGTGCATTGGTTTTTTTATCATTGGTAGCAGTAACCTGAAACTCTTTCATATAGTAATTATATTAAGATTTGATTTGAATAAAATTCAATGTTATAAATTTATCTAAAATAATTCAATATCATCCTCAAAAGTTGCATTGTTTTGTTCTTCAGCATTATCTAATAGTGAAGAATCATGCTCAACTGTCTGAGCATGTATGTCCCGTTCGCTTTTCATGGTATATAAACGCTCCAGTTTCTGTAAAACATCACTATTTTTTCCTACCAGATTCTTTAATTGGTCGTAATTAACCTTTTTATTCACGTCGTTTAAATGGGCAACTATTTCCTCAACGGTATTTTTGAAAAAATTATAATATTCAATGTTTTTAAGTGAGGCTGTTATTTCGTCTGAAATTTGAATGCTAATGGCACTATAGTTTTGCGATAACCCGGTTATCTTTAAAAGTGCGCCTTCTAAATTTTCTAAGGCAGTATCCCCATCAATCTGATTTGTTACTTTGGGCTTAAAGGTAACTACTAATTTGTTAAGCGAAGTAAAATTTTGGGTTATGTTGTTTAAATTGGTTTTTAGGGAGTTGGAATTTAGCTGCAATTCGCTTAAAAGAATAATTAACCGGCTCATTAATTCAATTCCAAAGTATTTGCCATTTGCTTTAAGTAATTTTTCAAAGTTCTTTATTTCAACCCGCAATTCTTTTTCATTTTCAAATATGCCGCTAAATTTATCTTTTAGTGATTGATAATGGCCGGTTAAATTTTCAAACTGGTGAGATGATTTTTCCCAATCGGTAGTAAAGTTTGATTGATAGGAATCAAAAATCTGCTGGCTTTGGGTTGCCTGATTAAGAAATGAATCTTCGAACTGCTTATTGCTATCAATGAGATTGTTATATATGGAATATAATTCTTTCATTTCGCGACCCACTTCAATAAGCTTAACCGTAATTTTTTCAATGGATGTTTGATAATCTTTATTGGTGTATAGGAGTTGAGCTACTTGAATATCAGTTATTTCAGGAATTTTAGCCACAAAATTAAGCTGTTCATCCATGTACTCGTCTGAGAATTTAACTGTTTCTAAATCAGTTAGCCCTTTTATTAATTCTTTTTGTGACAGTTGGATGTGCTCCATCTTTTGGCGAATAATGTCGTGGTATTGAATGTTGGTGATTATTTCGCCCATATTTGCAAAGCAGTTTTGTGTTCTTCGGCTCAGATTTGCCACAAAATTTTCAGGCCAAAATTCTTCATAAGACAGCTTTCTTATCTCATTCGAAATCATTTTTAACTGTTCGTAGGCTTCAACGGAACCCAAACTTTTTTCAATAAATTCATTATTTTTAATGGCAAGAATGTTTTTATTCAAATTATCGGACTCAATTTCAACCGATTCAAATTTCCCCTGAATTGTATCAATTATTTTATCCACAAGGCTTACACTTTGTTGTAACTCTGTTTTATTTGAAACGTCTATATAAGTAAGGTGAAGTTTAATATTGGCAAGTAAATATTTAATGGTTATGTGATTTTGTTTGTAATTGTGAAAAGGAACAATCAGCAAATCGAAAGATGAATGAGTTAAGGTAATAAAGTCCAATATTTTGTTGGCATTTAGTTTTGCCTCATCGATAATTTTTTTTTGGAATTGATTATTTTCTTTCAACTTGTCGGTAATTTGTTGCAAATCTTTTGAAAAAAAATCAGATATCGCATTGTTGGCATCTGCAATTTCCTTAATGCGTTTGTAATATTCTTTCAGTAGTTTATTAAAATAGAGAAAGTCTTTTGATGAGATGGTATGTAATGAACCGATTTTAAAATCAATTGTTTTTAACGTATCAATAATTTGATTGCGAGGAAATTCACGCAAAAAATCATCTAAAGAATTTTGATTGGTCTGGTTCATAATTGTTTTATTTAGGGTATAAACTTATATGTTATACTAATTGTTCAATATAATAATTATTTTTAACCTGTTCCAATTTATTTAAGAATTTTTAAAGTTACTATTTATGGCCAAGCCGCTTTTGCTTATTGTTGATGATATTTTTGTGAACCGGATCCTGCTTTCTGAAATAGTCAAAGAAATTGGATGTGATTTTAAGTTGGCCAGTAATGGTAAAGAGGCCATTCAACAATTGGAATTGAATAACTTTGATTTGGTGCTCATGGATATTGAGATGCCAGTAATGAATGGGCTTGAAACCACAAAATACATCCGTCAAAAGATGAGTGCAAAGCTTTCTAAAATTCCAATTGTAGCACTTACTGCGCATAATCCAAACGATTTTTTTGATGAGTTTAATACTGCTGGTTTCGATGAACTGATGACAAAGCCTTATTTGATTGTAAAAGTTCAGCAAACGGTTGAACGGTTTGTACAAAATTTTAAATAGAGTGAA
>DYQV01000577.1 GCA_020719105.1 Rikenella microfusus | reverse complement strand
TGGTAATGACCCCATTTCCTTGAATGGATTGAATGGCATTATTTATAATATTAACAAATACCTGGTTAATTTTATCAGGTATGCATTCAATAATTAGTTCTTCAGGAAAATCTTTTACTATTTGAATATGATATTTAAAAGTATTGTTGAGAATTGCCAAAGCATCATTTAGGCATTGAATGCTGTTGTATTTAACAAATACATCTCCACCAGAGTGGGAATAATTTCGCAAGCTGGAAATAATTGCCGTTGTTTTTTGAACCCCTGTTTCAATTGCATGGCATGAAAAGATAATCTCTTCAAATAGTTTATCAAAATTTGTGTTATTAGCAAATTGCGTCTTTAATTCTTTAACATTTTCTAACAATACCGACACACCGACTGAGATAAAATTGATGGGGTTGTTTATTTCGTGTGCAATACCTGCTGTAAATACACCCAACGAAGCAAGTTTCTCCGATTGTATTAATTGGTTCTGGGCTTGCTTTAGTTTTGCTAATGTGGCTTCAAGTGTTACTTTCTGTTCAGCCAAATTTTCATTGAGCGTGTTTAATTTTTCATTCGATGAAACAAGCGACAAATTGGCTATTTTCAATGCTTCAGTTCTTTCATCTACCATTAACTCTAACTTATCCCGATAGTTTTCCAGTTCTTTTTCAGCTTTTTTCTTTTCATTAATATTCCTTACAATGGCAAGTATGTAGGGTTGATTCTGAATAGTGACTTTAGTTAAACTTACCTCGGCTTCAAATATTTCCTTAGTAATTGTTTGATGCGTCCACTCAAAAAACTGTAGGTTTCCATTATGCGCTGCAGTTATTTTCTCTAAAGCCTTTTCATCCGAACGCTTCCCATCGAGCTGAAATTCAGGGCTGAATAAGTTAGGGGGTTTTCCAATAATTTCATCCCGTTGGCAATGGAACATTTTCAAGGTCATTTCATTACAATCCACAAATTGGTCCCCGGTCATCAAAAAAATGGCATCGTTGGCATTGTTGAATATTGCCCGGTATTTTTCTTCATTTTCAATCATCACCTTTTGGGCATCTTTCAGGTCGGCTTCACTTGCCAACACTTGCTTTAATGCTTTCATCAGCATTTCCTTGTTTTTCCGGTCATAAACCAGTATAAATGCTAGATAGAGCAGCAAAGTCAATAAAATAGCCAATATGAATATTGAAGTCCATTGAATTCTCTTAACTGCAGTGAATATTTCGGTTTTAGGAATTTCTACCATAATGCACCAGGGTGCTACCATATATTCCATGTTTATTGGATAGAAAAAACGGACTACCTCTTGATTCAAAAACTCAGAGTATTGAATAACACTGAATTCCGCTCCATTTTTTATAGAATCAATTATAAAAAGGTTTTCAGGAAATAAAAAATCAGAAATAGTATGATCGACATAATTTGAATCGGGATGGGTTACAATTAAGCCTGAATTCGAAAGAATGCTGATGTACCCGTTTTCATAAACATTTAATAAACTAAACTGATTTTGAAGAAGTTGTATGTCAATATCAATGCCAAATACCCCCAATAAGGTATCATTAACTATAATGGGGTACACAACGGAGGTTTCATAATAATCTTTTGGGTTCCCATGATACTGATAATGATAAGGATCCAGTATCACTGGTTTTTTAAGCTCAGCAGCTAATGCGTAGAATTCCTCATTGTAATCATTGGTGTCATTTATTTCGGTAAATATTTCACCGTTGTTGTAATAATAGGTAAACGCAAAATGACCCTCGACATCATGCAATGAATCTTTTCTATATAAATGATCTTGCTGATCATAGGCGTTGGCTTCCCACATGGTCCAATAGGATAA
>DYQV01000576.1 GCA_020719105.1 Rikenella microfusus | reverse complement strand
CATCTCAGAGCGAATCCACGCCCGCCCACACGCAGGTAACGCAAACCGTTAGGCGCTTTATTCACAGTACATTTCAAAGTATGGAGAGCATATGGTTTCAGAGAAACTCAATCAGGCTGTACATCTTATTAAGTCTGGAAATAAACTTGACGCACTGCCCATATTAAAAGAAATAGTTCAAATTGATCCAAATAATGAAAATGCTTGGCTATGGTTATATTCTTGTGTAGATAAAGTCGAACAAAAAAAATACTGTTTGCATCAAGCGCTAAGAATTAATCCCAACAATAAAAATGCGCGTGCAGCAGTAGAAAAACTAGAGAATCAAAAGACCGAAAACATTACGGCAACTGATTACAAGCAGAAGAAAGGAGATGCTCCAAAAAGAGACCCTAAATACGCAAGCAACAGAAGAAATATCCAAGCAATAATTATGCTCATTGTTTTTTCGATAACACTACTTGTTGTCGGCGGAATATATATCTTGACTTCAAAAACTTCGGCGATAAGTCTACCAGTTCCATTCCCTGTGCCGACTGCAACTATGTCGATTGAAAGCAAGTACGCAAATTCTGTTGACCCAATAATCGGCGATTTAAGATTATGGCAATCCGAGTGGGATGATTTTTTATCTCTTTTAGTCGAGCCCACTGATTGGTGGGCAGGGGAGGGGAAAGATGGTATGTCACGGATAGAAATTTTAGTAAGTCTTTATAGTGGACTTACTGCTGGGGCATTAGAAGCAGGTGATAATGGGGAGGTCTTGTTCCCTCCACTCAATGATCTTGTCGAGCCTTCTATAAAATTATCTAATGACGGGCGTAAAATATTAAACGTAATAAATGTAACAACGCCTGTTTTTGAAATCGAATCTTCTCAAACCCAAATTATTCAGTGTATTAAGGTACGTAACGCTTTTACAGATGCAATTAAATCATCAATTCCATCTCGAACTCCACATGATTTTGGTTCAGGTAGCACAGAAAACTGTGATGTATTTGAAGCAGCAGTAGAAAAATTAATAAATTTTGTCAATACACATAAATCGAAATGAGGTTAAAGACCATAAAAAATTAGCACATTGTTGGCTATATTTTTTTCAGTCAGCGAGTCTTCAAGTTCATCCGCGCCTAACAAAGCGTGCACTGGATTTGTGGGATTCTGCGGCATTTTCAAGTATTTTTCTGGCTTCGAGTTTTTTCTCATCTTCGGAGAGAATCTCAGCCCGCCCACAAACCAGTAACGCAAACCGTTAGGTGCTACGTTCAAAACCAAGAGCAAATACAAAATCAGGTTTAGCAAAAGTTGTAGTTTATCGAATTGGCAACAGTCTTTTTTTAGCGGTGGTTTTTGTTCGTCTTTCTCTTTCGTTCACTTTGGTTCTGGTTTTGGCACAGCCCCCTGTGGGCAATTTATCGGGTTTTCAAATTTAGGTTTGTCTTTTCAATTTTCGTTTTCGCCGTTGGTCAAAGTTTTGGTTAATCTTGGCTTGTGATTATTTGGCGAGTCTTTCAGTCAAGTCACTTTGGCGCAGGTTCTTTTCTTCGGCTTTGTTCGTGATTGGTTTTGTAGGCTCTCAAAATTGGCTTGCTTCCTGCGGTCTGCGGTTTTGGTAAATTGTGTTTTTCATTCGGCAGGCAGGTTTTTGACTCAGTTTGTTTCGGGTCGGTCAAAGTTGGCTTTTGCTTATTTGGCGTTCTTGCAAAACGTAGTTTTCATTCAGCCAGCGAGTCTTTGAGTCAATTTTGTTTTTGTTGGTCAAAGTTTTTGATTATTTGGCGTTTTGAAAAATCATGCTTTTTGTCAGTTGCCAAAGATTAAGTTGTGTGTAAAAATTTCAGTCA
>DYQV01000575.1 GCA_020719105.1 Rikenella microfusus | reverse complement strand
ATTAACCCGCTTTATTCATACCTGAGCATTGCGAAAGGTGTGAATGTGCGATGGGCATTGGGTTGCAAAGCGGAAAACCCCGATTTAACTATTACCAAAATTGGGAGTTTTTATTTTCCCAATTTTGTGGAATAGCTTAATCGTCAGGATTATTCATGAATAATCCGGGTTAATATTTAGAAAGTGAATTTAAAAACCAAAGGACTATCTATTGTGAATTATTGGATGATTGAAGCAGCGAAAAATAATATATATTTGTTTGTTGGGCAAAACAAATTAAATTCTTGATTGGCACTATTGTTTAAACAAAAACAGAATGAAAACAGTTTACCTTTTAGTCGCGTTCTTTCTTTTTTTTCTGCTTTTCTCATGTACTCAGAGTAGTAAAAAATCGGCTTTGAGTGGGAGTGATGCAATAGATCAAAACAAATATTATTCTGAAAATAAAACTGAAGATGAGAATTTCAGGATACCATCACCCATGGAATTGTTTGTTTTTATGGAAAAAAGTGAAGCCCCATTTGTGAAAGAAGCCTTAAGCAATCCCAATCGTCACAGTGAATTTATCAGCCAAAAATCCAAAGCTTTGAATTTGGGAGTATATTCTGCCGATTTGGCTTATTGTTGCGTTTATGGAAATATTCAAGAAACGATTGTTTACTTTAATACGGCAAAAACTTTAGCCACCGAATTAGGTTTGCATGAAGGATATGGTGCTGAAATGGCTATGCGCATTGATGATAATTTAAACAATATTGATTCGTTAATGGACATTGCTACCGAATCGTTTAACGAGGCTAATATGTTTTTAGAAGAACAGGGATTGTCCGATATTCAAGGATTGATTATAGCTGGAGGCTGGATTGAGGGCTTGTATTTGGCACTAAAATCGGTGAGTGCTGATGATTTAAATAACCCGGTGATAGAACGAATTGCCGATCAACAGGTATTATTGGAAAATCTTTTGAAATATTTAAACCGGTATTCCGAAAACAGTAATGTGTTGGAAGTTATATCGCAGCTCGACGAACTTCAGGAAGTTTATGATCAGTTGTATTATAACGATGAAAATACACGAATTACAAAAGAGCAATATGTAGCCATTGTCAATAAGGTTATTGTATTGCGTGATTCCATGATAATTAATTAGTCGATAAAAATGTTAACTTATAAGCCAATTAAGAATTTTTTATTTGTTTCAATTCTATTATTTTTCTTTGTTTTGCCGCAATTAACAAAAGCTCAAAATTGTTCTAAAAAGAAATTGGCAGACAAAGAACTTAGAGAAGATTTTGATTATCGGGGTCAATCGCTATTTATTGAGTTAGGTAATGGCGATTCAACTACACTGAATATTGTACTCTATTCAAAGCAGAATTACCGATTGTTTGTAGTAGGTGAGCAAAAGATAGGAAAAGTTGATTATGATATCATTGTTCCCCGAAAAAAGTTTAATAGGGTAGTTAAAGACATACAGCCTAAAAAAGTTACCTCCTATAAAAAAGATCCCAATGGATTTTATCTCTACAATAATGACGGGGAACGAATTCCTATTGGTGAAGAGATGATTCAGGATACCAGTTGGACACGCGAAACATCAACCATTGAAGAGGTGGTTTTTAATAGCCGTACTTCAGATGCCTCCTATTGGCTTGCAACTCCCAGTAAAACTCAGCTTATAACCATAAAAGTTTATGTTGAAAAAGCCGATAAGGTTCAGCGTGGCTGCATTGGTATATATGTGGGCAGGGAGTTTGCCAACGCATATCAGTTCCGGAGGTAAAAGAATAACATAATTGGTTTGTGTTTTTTATATTCAGTTTTAAACAGGATTCAGCAATTTTGATG
>DYQV01000574.1 GCA_020719105.1 Rikenella microfusus | reverse complement strand
GCCCATCGCACATTCATACCTTTCGCTTTGCTCAGGTATGAATAAAGCGGGTTAATAATATTCGTTTATCAAACGGTTCAATTCTTTTGGGGTTGAAAGAGGGCAATCAAACCAAAACTGCGAGATTCAGTATTATAGAATAAAGTCGCTTTTAAACACTCGTTTTCAAGCAGATAAATGTTATAATGCCAATATACTGAATAGTCACCAACAAACCTTTTGCATTGTGGGTTGCGAAAATTGATTTTTAGCAGACCCCTTTTTTTTATACCTTACCCTTTTATTTTATCTATTCGTTATGGGAAAGTATATATTGTCGCTCGACCAGGGAACCAGCAGTTCACGGGCTATTTTATTCAATCGGGCAGGTAAAATAGTGGCATCGGCTCAAAAAGAATTTCCACAATACTATCCGCAACCGGGATGGGTAGAGCAAAACCCGTTCGATATTTGGAACAGCCAGATAGAAGTGGCTCAGCAGGTTATTAAAAAAGCCGGAGCCGCAGCTTCCGATATTCACGCCATTGGCATTACCAACCAAAGGGAAACTACTATAATTTGGGACAAAATTACAGGCTTGCCTGTTTATCCGGCTATTGTTTGGCAAGATAAGCGCACAGCCGGTTTTTGTGAAGAATTGAAAAATGAAGGATGGAGCAGCTATGTTTCGGAAAATACCGGTTTGGTTATTGACAGTTATTTTTCGGCTACCAAAATTCATTGGATTTTAAATCGCGTTAAAAATGCAAAGGAACGGGCCTTGAAAGGCGACTTGCTTTTTGGTACCGTTGACACCTGGCTTATTTGGAACCTAACCAAGGGGAAATGTCATGTAACCGATTTTACCAACGCCTCACGAACCCTTCTTTTTAATATAACTGAACTGGAATGGGATACCGATTTATTGGCCCGCATGGGTGTACCAAAAGCCCTTTTACCGCAAGTGGTAGCATCCAGCGAATGGGTGGGCAGCACCCATGCCTCTTTTTTCAACGGAATTGAGATTCCCATTGCCGGTATTGCCGGCGATCAGCAGGCAGCGCTTTTCGGACAGGCAGGATTTGATTCCGGTGTGGCTAAAAATACCTACGGCACGGGTTGCTTTATTCTGATGAATACCGACACCCAAAAGGTGGTTTCATCGCATGGATTGGTAACAACCCTTACCTGCGGCACCCGAAAAGATTGTCCCCGCTTTGCCCTCGAAGGTAGTGTTTTTATAGCGGGAGCTGCCATCAAGTGGTTACGCGATGCCTTGCACCTGATAACCGATGCCAGTGAAACCTTATCCATTGCAGAGCAACTCGAAAATACGCAGGGGGTTTATGTGGTTCCCGCTTTCACAGGCTTGGGGGCTCCTTATTGGGATATGACTGCCCGTGGGGCTATTTTCGGGTTAACTCTGGGAGCTACCGATAAGCATATTGTAAAAGCCACCTTGGAATCGCTGGCATACCAAAGCAAAGATGTGCTGAATGCCATGGAAAAAGATGCGGAGGTAACCATAAAAATTCTGAATGTTGACGGTGGCGCCTCGGCCAATAATTATTTGATGCAGTTCCAAAGCGATATTTTAAATGCAAGGGTAGAACGGCCTGCCATTATTGAAACCACAGCACTTGGGGCCGCTTTTTTAGCAGGACTTGCCACCGGATTTTGGGAAGATGAAAACGAATTGAAACAAATCAGGAAACTCGATTGTACATTCAATCCATTGATGAACGACGATACCCGGCAACATTTGTACAAAGGTTGGCAAAATGCAGTAAAGCGTGCCATGAACTGGGATGCAACCAACGATAATTTGGAACGATAACTAATTGCAAAACCAGTTGAATGGTTCTACTGTTT
>DYQV01000573.1 GCA_020719105.1 Rikenella microfusus | reverse complement strand
GGGGGATATTTTAATTTGAAGTTTGACTGGATGAAACAAGAATTAAAAAAATTGAAGGAAAATCAATAGATATTAGTTACAAGTTACATTTATCTCTTTTTTCCCCTTCGGGGGTTAGGGGGCTTAAAATCACAATTATCATGAAACGTATTTTTACAATTCTCTGCATATTCCTATCATTAACAGCATTCTCGCAGAATTTGCTTGATAATCACTGGCAATTTAAAACCGGCGATAGTCTGGTTTGGAAAAATGCAGATTACAATAGCTCTAAGTGGGTAACCATTACTTCGGGCAGAATTTGGGAAGACCATGGTTTTAAGGGTTTCGATGGCTTTGCATGGTATCGTAAATCGGTAATTATTCCGGTTGAACTTAAAAGTGAAACATTGAAACTTGGTGGAATGACACTGAATTTGGGTACAATCGACGATTGCGACCAGGTTTATTTGAACGGAAAATTGATAGGCGAAAGTGGCGGATTGCCCCCAAATTTCCAAACTGCTTACGACAAAATTCGTAAATATGATATTTTACCTACCGATATTCGTTGGGGAAAAGAGAATGTGATTGCCATAAGGGTTTACGATAACAATGGAGGTGGCGGTTTGACTTCGCATGACATTTCGCTTAAAATTGGGGAACTGGGTTCAAATATCAAAATTGAAGCTGAGTTTCCAATCAAAAATCATATTTTTCTTAATTCAGCGAATATCAGTTTCCCGATTGCATTTGCCAATGCCACTCCTTATGTGTTCGATGGCAAAATGGAATTCTGTTTAATCAATGATTTTAAAGATACCATTTCTATTTCCGAGCAAAATTTAAAATTATCCACTAAACAGAATAAGACATTAAATTTCAAAGCCAACAAGCTTGTTCCGGGCTTTTATAACCTCTACGTTTCGTTGAAAAGTAAGCTTTTAAATTCAACGGAGGTTTTTAAATTTGGTGTTAACCCCGAACAAATCAGTTCGCCTACCGATCAGCCTGCCAATTTTGATAACTTCTGGATGCGTGCAAAACGCGAATTAGCTGCTGTTGATCCACAGTATAAATTAATCCACAACGACTCACTTTCCACTGATAAGCGCGATGTGTATCTGGTAGAAATGCGGTCGTTGTACAATGTACTGATTCGCGGTTGGTATGCCCGACCAAAAGCTTCGGGGAAATTTCCTGCCATTCTGCACGTTCAGGGTTATAGCAGTAACCAGCAAATGAGTTGGGGTTACAATGGCGATGATATGGCAGTGTTTGTGCTGAATATCCGTGGACATGGCAATAGTCGCGATGAAATTAATCCCGGCTTTCCGGGTTACTTGCAGGATCATTTGAAAGATAAGGAACGCTATATTTATCGCGGCGCGTATATGGATTGCATCCGTGCAGTCGATTTTTTGTGTAGTCGCGGGGAGGTTGATTCCCGTTATGTGGTGGTTATGGGCGGTAGTCAGGGAGGTGCAATGAGCATTGCCACTTCGGCTTTGGATAACCAACGCATAAAACTGTGTATTCCGGCAGTGCCATTTTTGTCCGATTTCCCTGATTATTTTAAAGTTGCCGATTGGCCAGCTAACGAATTCACCGATTTTGAAGCCAAAAACACCGATTTTGGTTGGAAAGGGATTTTCGAAACCTTGAGTTATTTCGATATAAAAAATCTTGCACCCTGGATTAAATGTCCGGTGTATATGTCAGTGGGTCTGAAAGATGTAACCTGTCCACCACACATCAACTTTGCAGCTTACAATCAGATTAAATCAAGAAAAAGCTATGTTGTTTATCCTGAATCCGGGCACGGTATGCCACCGGAATACAACACATCAAAGTATGTATGGATGAAACAAGAATT
>DYQV01000085.1 GCA_020719105.1 Rikenella microfusus | reverse complement strand
AGGGCGGAGGTGGAAATATATGGAACAAATATGTAATTAACTACCGACCTCTATATCGTTTAAAATGTTGAGCTTACTGAATTAGTTCCATGACTCCTTTTATCTTTTCTTCCAAGGTAATATTCCCATCCATCCAATGAATGTTGAATCCATTACGTTCCATTTTCCGGAACCAAGTCATTTGGCGTTTCGAGAACTGGTGGATGGCAACATTCAGTGTTGAAACCATCTTGTTATAGCTGGATTCTTTGGCTAAGTATTGGGTAATAAACTTATATTCCAACCCATAATATACCAGCACATCGGCTGGAACTCCTTTATTGAGTAAGGTCTGCACCTCGTCAATCATTCCTTGGCGCAGCCGTTGTTTTAACCGATCAGTAATCCGGTTTTTCACTGTTTGCCTGTCCAATTCAATACCAATAATCAAGGGATTAATTGTGGGAAATCCAAAATCGGTAGTTGGGTGGTTTTCATAAAAAGTAGCTATTTCAAGAGCCCGAAAGGCTCGGTCTTTTGTATCAACATCGGTTTTATTGTGAAGTGGTTTCATTTTTGATAGTTTAGCCGTTAGCTCAGGCAAGTCAAAATGCTCTAATTCTGTTCGCAAAAGCTCGTTGTTTGGAACATCAACTAATTTATATCCTTTTAGAACGGCTTCGATATACATACCAGAACCTCCGCACAAAATGGGAAGTTTACCTTTTTCACGAATGGTAGTATATGCGTTCAAAAAATCAGCCTGATATTGAAAAACATTGTATTTTTCACCAGCCTCTATAATATCTATCAAATGGTAAGGTACCGAAATGCCATTTACAGTGTAATCGGCCAAATCCTTTCCGGTACCCAAGTCCATACCCCGGTAAATTTGACGGGAATCGGCACTGATGATTTCACCATTCAACTTTATTGCCATATTAGCCGCAAGTGTTGTTTTGCCTGTTGCAGTAGGGCCAATTATTACAAGCAGGTCAATTGGTTTTTCGGTCATGTATCTTTTGCGTAAACATTAAACTATCAGCAAAAATAAACTATTTTTGTAACCGAATTTTAGAAACCAACCATTTAACAAAGTAATATTCGTTTTGGTTTTATTAAAATCAAACTATAAAATAGAAACTTCTGCTGATGAACTTTAGTCCGATTAAAAATAGAGTGCAAGCCCTTTTGGTTGATCCCAAAAGAGAGTTTTTGGTGATTAAAACTGAAAGCCAAACCAGCACTTCCATTTTAAATAATTATGTATATCCGTTGATGCTGGTTTTTATTATTACCACATTTATTGGCAGTGTAGTTTTTGGCGATGACACCCTTATCGATGGCATTATCAATTTTGTATTCAGTGTTCTGGTAACCATTCCTGCGGTATTTTTATCCATCTATATCGGTATCTGGAGCATGAAAAAGGTCTTCCCTAAAGTGAATCTGAACTATCAGCATTTTAAGTTAAACTTACCAGAGTTGAAAATTGAAACACTGGGTCTTAAAACGTTTACACTGATAGCCTATTCATTAACTCCGGTTTACATTTCTATGATTGTTTCCGGTGTATTTCCCGGTTTATCGGAACTAATTAATTTGTTTGGGTTGTATGGTTTTATAATTTATTGGCTTGGAGCTGAAGTTTTAATTGACGATATGATTCCAAAAAACCGAAACCTATTTATTATTCTTAGCTTAACCATTTTTGTTGCCCTTTTTTTAGTTTTGAGGTTGGGCATGAAATCACTATTTGAATTATTTTTATAATGTAACTATCATGAGGGCAACCAGCACCATAAGGCTTAAAAACAAAAAGGCCACCTTTTTATACGAAATTTTGGAAACCTGCACTGCAGGTGTTCAATTGTTGGGAACCGAAATTAAATCAATCCGCGGCGGCAAGGCCAGTTTGACCGAAACCTACTGTGCATTTATGAATGGTGAGCTTTACATCAGAAACATGTACGTAGCTGAATACGAAATGGGTGGTTACGTGAACCACGAGCCACGGCGCGATAGAAAGCTTTTGTTGAACCGTCAGGAATTGAATAAATGGAATAAAAAAATGAAAGAACGGGGTTTTACCATAGTTCCATTATCCCTTTTTATAAATGCAAACGGTATAGTAAAAATAGATATTGCCTTAACCCGCGGCAAAAAACATTTCGATAAGCGTGAAGATATTAAAGCCAAAGACAACAAACGGGAAATGGATCGGGAACATAAGGTGAGATAAATTCTCACATAGAAAGCGTAATAAAATAGCTACTTTTTAAAATCCATCAGAACTTATTGATTAAAGAAGAACTCCTGCAACTCATAAATATCACCTGGGGTAAGGGTCGATTTCATTTCAAAAATAGTGTCAATTGCCTGCTGTAACTCTTCATGCGAAATATACTTATCCTCATTCACATCCACTACTTTGAATTTTTCAGGTATCTCTTTGTTTCCTTGTTCGCTTTTTGCGGAAGTAGTTTTTTTATAGAGTTTCACTTCGCTCCGTTTTACAGCTTCGGGGTCGTACAACAAAACAATTAAATGGGCATCCATAATTTTTATGCCATTGGCACCCACAGCAAAAGTACCAGGAGCTGTATTCATTTGTTTATCCATATAATCGGGTACGCCGTCTTTATCCGTATCATCCGGACAACCTTTATAATTCACCTTAACTTTTTCCGGGGTTTGAGGACATTCATCGTTGAAATCATCCACCCCATCCCCATCCGTATCATCGCCATCGGTAACAGTAAATTTGAGGTTTTTAAAATTTTCTACTGCGGCTATCTCATCGGCAGGTGAGAAAAGGTCAAATGTCAACGCGGCATAAGTATTCATTATCAGGTCGTTTTTCCAGCCCGTTCCTCCTTTAACATTATCAATGTAATCGGTCATAGCTACATGGAACGTTGCCCCCAAACGACATTTAACCCGATCCGAAACGGTAACATTAACGCCAATATCAACCGGAACAGCAAAACTGGTTTTTGAGTAAGGTCCATAATTGTATAAATCGAGTTCCCTCAAATCGGTTTCATATTTGAAATCACGCTGTATTATTGAGCTATATACACCTGCCCCTTGTTCCATATCGCGAATGGTTCCATCTGTCCAATAGTTATATACTTGATTGGATTCATTTTTAAAATCTCCCTTTGGAGTAAATTGTAGTATTTCAGCTCCTAATGAAAAATAGGGATGTATGGGACGTTGACGCTTTAATAAATGGTTAAAGTTGTAATATAAAGAAACCCCACCCATAAACAAGCTTGTTGAAAAGTTACGGGTATTGTCTATTTTGCCTTGGTATTCATTTCCGGTAACATTACCAAAAGTACCTTGAAATTCAATATCAAAATTTTTGCTGATATTTCGTGAGATGGATACCCGATAAGATGATAAACCATTCAGAGGTCCTCCCATATAATCACTCACTTCACCAATAAAAGTGAAGGAACCCATACCTGCACCAATAATTGGCTTAAACGCACGACCTTCAGTAATTACCTCCTCTTCGAGCAATAGCGTTTCATAATCAGCATCAAGCTGTTGAGTCCAGCCTTTAAAGGCTAGTAATAAAAAAAGGGATATGAGGTAAGGCGCAACTTTCATTCAGTTATATGATATGGCTGCGAATTTAATAAAAAGGTTGAAACTATTCGTACCATTTTTGATTCGCTATCATTAATGCTTCTTGCACAGTAATGCGCATTCCGCTATTATAGGCAGCTACAAAGGCATCTTGTATGGGAGTGTTATTCCAAACATAAATCCGATAGTCGCGGGCATCGCGGTAAATCCCAAAGTTGCCCACGGTATATTTATTCCAACCGTCATGTATCTCTACCTGAACATCGTCGGTAATATTTAGTCGTTTAAAATAGTTTTTCTCAACCAACTTGTGGCCTGCAGCAATTTGAACCCTATACGAAACACCATTTTCCGGCAACGGAATGGTAGTAATAGCTGCTAAATTATTCATATAATTAGCTGTCTTGGTCTCCTTTTGTTTTGCCTCTTTTTGTTCTACATCATACATATTAGGGGTTGCATCAGTAGTTTCAGTATTGTCTATTTGGGTGGCAGTATTGCTTTGGTTGTTATAGGTATCACTCTGCAATGGCTTTGTTTCTTGTGGCTGTTCTACTGCCGTATTCTGATTGTTAGTCACTGGAGTAACTGTTTGTGCAACCAAATCTTCACCGGCAAAGGTTGATAAATCAACGGCCCGTTCCCCAATATTTATTGTTTTGGTCCGTTCGTTTTCGGCATACGAAAAAGTACCGGTAATTAAAAAGGCTTGGTTCGATATTTCACCTTCCGGAATTAATTTATACGAAACGACAAACTGCGCTTCCGGTGGCATGTTCATCCACAAAAACTTTATGATGGAATTTTTAAAAGTAAAAATTGAGTTTTTGCTCTTTATGCTTTCAGCCCGGTATCCTCGTGGAATTTGTTCCTGGATTTTTCCAAATTCTTTCAATTCACCTTTGTTAACCATTAAATTAACAATTACCTCATTGTTTTCATTAAGGAAAGGTTTTTGACGAACACAATCAATATTTTTAAGACTTACATTTTGATATGAATAGGTGGTTTGAGCTTGCTCTGCAGTACCTGCTGCTGTTTCATCACCAATAATTAAAACCGATTTTGGAGTTGCACTAATGGTTTGAACCGTATTATTTTCAATGTACGAAAACTTACCTTCGAATGAGAAATTTCCCGAAACGGTTGGCGCGACTTGAATAGCATAGGAAATTATCACCGCTCTGTCGAAAGGTACTTGCATCCATTGAATTTTCACTTTTTGATCTTCGAATTTGAATTCACCATTAGCACTTTGCCGGGCTACCGCTGTAAAACCCACCGGAAGTTCTTGTTGGAAGCGGGCAAAACCTTCAATATCTCCTTTGTTAATGGTTATTTCAATTACAAATTCTTCACCGGCTTTAGCACTTTCCGGCATGTTAACATCAAGTGTTACCTGACTGCTAATAAAGCCGAATAAAGCTAGCACACCAAGGATTACAGGAATAATTATTGATCTGAACATAGGGCTTATTTATACTTTTAGCCTGAATAATAGTGCTAAAGTAAATAAAAACCTCATAAAATCAAATAGTGTGTGGGGTTACCACCTTTAAAGTTGATAAATTGTTAATAAATTATGATAATGATAGGTTATTTATAACCCTTTTTGAAAAATCTGGAGTCTTTTTCCGGTAGAAAAGTTCAATTGCAATCAATTTTTAATGGTTGACCCAACTAAAATTTTAGCAGATTTGATTATTGGTAAATAAGAGAAAGGCAAGAAAATTAATTACAGATAGTTGTTTGCCATAAAATTTCTCCATTTGCAAAAGCACTATGAGTTAATGAAATTCAATCCCCAATATTGAAATATCATCGAAATAGTCGTTGGTTCCCCGGTATATATCCAACTCATCAATTATTTCGTCAATCACAAAGTTAATGCTGTGCTCTTTAATCATACAATCGGCCATGGGCTGGGTACCAAACTGTTCGTTATTGGTATTTTCTAATTCTGCAATGCCGTCGGTGTAGCAAATCAGCTTACTCCCCTTGCTAACAGTCAATTTGGCCAAATTAATCTTAGGTATTTCGTCGAACATACCTATTCCCATGCACCCCTCGGAAAGCATTATTATTTTATTCCCCTCTTTATCGAAAAACACCGGTGGATTATGGCCTGCATTGATGTATTCCATTTCACGGGTTTGCACATTATATCGGGCGATGAAAAGAGTAATGAATTTTTCACCATTGGCATTTTCCATCACCCGATCATTCAATTTATTAACGGTTTGCTGAAGCGGCAGATTTGCTGAAAAAAGCGCCCTTACATTGGCCTGAAAATTCGACATAAGCAATGCAGCAGAAATCCCTTTCCCTGATACATCGGCAATGCAAAATCCATATTCGGTATCATTCAACCTGATAAAATCATAATAGTCGCCACCAACTTCAAAGTGAGGAAGGTAATAAGCGGAAGCATGAATTCGATCGTTATTGGGAAGTGATCGTGGATTAGGAATTAGCATGGTTTGCATTCTTGAGGCCAATTCCAGCTCTTTTTTAAAAGCTTCCTGACGTACATTTTCATCTACCAATCGTCGGTTCTCAATTGCTACAATAATGATATTGGCCATTGTTTGGATAAAAAGCAAATGCTTAATGGTTGGACTCATTCCAGCTCTCTCTTCATCAATATCACCAATTATTAGGTAAGCAATCGGTGATTCGTGATGATATACTGGAATAATAACATCGAACAATTCTAAATTGGGATTTAAAGCAACGGAAAGATTGGTAATCTGTTTATAATACAAAAGGTCAGTCTCAACGCGGATACCAGCAGGTATATTGCGATGAATTCCTTCGGACACAATGCATTCCCATTTTTCATTGTAGCGATACATCAGTATTTTACCAATGTTTAAATCATCGCGCAAAATTGAAATAAAGTGTTCAAGCAGCTTTTTTACGGGAACATTCTCATTAATCAACAAGGTAACATGCAGCAGCGCATCTAGCTTATAATTACTAAACTGCAACCGTTTAAAAGATGCTTTTTCTGAACTTGAAACCATAAATTAATTACCTACAAAATACAAAAACCTGTTGAAAAACCAGTTCTTTCGAAATTAGCTTTTAACTCTTTCAGAGTATGATTTATCGCGAGTATCAATTTTAATACGGTCGCCGGTATTAATAAACAAAGGTACCATAATGGTTGCGCCTGTTTCAATGGTTACAGGTTTTAGCGTATTGGTTGCTGTATCACCTTTTACACCGGGTTCAGAGTAAGTAACTTCCATGTCAATAAAAGGAGGTAGTGCTACTTCAAGCGGCATTTCTTTTTCAGCATGGAAAACAATTTCCACCAATTGTCCTTCCTTCAATAAATCGAAAGCATCAATAAGTGTTTCGGGAATCGATGTTTGTTCAAATGATTCTGTGTGCATAAAGTTGTAACCGGCTTCGTCTTTATACAAAAACTGATACGGTCTTCTTTCTATACGAACGGTGTTAATTTTAACTCCCGAAGTAAAGGTATTGTCAACCACTTTTCCGGTTTCAAGGTTTTTCAATTTGGTACGAACAAATGCCGGCCCTTTGCCTGGCTTTACATGCTGAAACGAGACAATGGTATATAGTTTACCATTATATTCAAGACATAAACCATTTCTAAAATCTGAAGTATCTGCCATAATAAAAATTGTTTTCTGTTTTATTTTTTTTTGCAAAAGTAATGGAAAACCTTAAAAATTCAAGTTAACCCGGATTATTAATGAATAATCCTCACGATTAACCTACAACTCAAAATTTGGTAAAAAAATATCCCAAATTTTGGTTGTGGCTAAATCGGGGTTGCCCGCTTTGCAGCCCTCATGCCTAAATACATTCATGCCTTTCGCTGAGCTCAGGTATGAATAAAGCGGGCTAACTTCCGATTCCTTTATAATCAGTACAATAATATACACAAAATTTGCGCACGGTTATTCCATTCCGTTTAATTAGAATGGGTTCCAATTCAATATACGAATTAAAATATTTTGAAAGTTCAGGAATCCTATCTCCTGATTTTAACTCATGGGTAAATCGCGGGTGCGAATCTATAAACAAGGCATTTTTTCCTTCCAGCAACATTAAATTGTCGCCAATGTAATTATAGTGCAGTGCATTTTTTCCAATAATATTCCGGCCATATATTTTTTGGTTGGTAAAAAACATTATTTGGGCGGTTGTTTTATAATTATCGGCCGAAAAAATAAATGCATCGGGATAATTCTTTTGTAATTCCATTGTTTTGTCTGAAAGTTCTTCCCAACCATACCAGGTATCATCGCTTTTAATTGGAATAGGATACCAGATAACTTCAACCATTATTAGTATATGAAAAACAGCACTTATGAGTATGTGCCATTTTATCCATTTTTCGCGGATAAACTTTCCTAGAATAATTATACCTGTAATATAGGTAGGCATGAGGCAATTCAGTTTTACCCAATAAAAAAATGAAACCATGTAAAAACCAATGAACATGGGTAAAAAGAATGAAAAGAGAAACCATAATTCCGGATTTATCTGATTCGGTTTTTTAAAAATCCGACCAAAATAACGAAACATAATCCACCACAGGCCAACGTATATTATAGGTAACAACAGTAAAAACTGTGTACCTATTAATCCAAAAAAATTAGTGATTGTTAAGCCCGAAATGGTTTCAGCCCTTTCTGATGATTGAAAAGCAAAGGAGGCAAAATGATTGTCGATATTCCATTTTATAACGGGGAAAGAAAAAACAATCATCAACAAAACGGTAAAGTATGGCCAAGGGGTTTTAAATAAGGTTCGGAATCGGTTTGAAAAAACCAGAAAAATGAAAAGCCCGGCAGGCAAGGCAAGAGCCGTATATTTACTATCGAATGCTAATCCCATGAATATGCCTGCCCATATCCAATACCAATTTTTTTTGTCGAAAATAGCAAAATAGAGGGCAAGCAAACTTAAAGTCCAAAACAAGAGTAACGGAACATCAGGGGTAGTAACCATTACCAAACTAGATATCATTAGGGTTGCCGTAAATAGAATCCAAGTTGTGTATTTGCGGCTGGAACGAATAATTTTAGAAGCCAGTGCAAAAAATGCCAATTGGGTTCCAAAGGTTACCAAAAAATCGGTGAACTTTACAGCAAAAACCGTTTTCCCAAAAATAAGGCTAAATAGGTATTGCATATAAGCCACCATAGGAGGATGTTCGAAATAGGAAAGTGATAAATGTTCTGAATAGAAATAGTAGTAGGCATCTTGAGGCATCATTCCCATCCAAGGCAAGAATAAAACACGCCCGACATTAAAAATAAGAATTATTAGTATTGCTTTTTTCATGATTTTCAACTTGAAAATAACCGCTCAAATATACAACTATTTTTTAGGCGCAATGCAACCATAAAGCCAGACTAAATTTCTGGCTTTATGGTTTATATCACAATAATGGGGTAACTCTTTTTTAAGATTTTTGGTAACAAAACGTTGACCTTTCTAAAACCCAAATTGAGCGATTTGAAAAGGCAAATCACTCAAAATAAGTATTAGCCCGGATTATTCAAGAATAATCCTGACGAT
>DYQV01000572.1 GCA_020719105.1 Rikenella microfusus | reverse complement strand
GCAATACTTTTTCACGGTCTTGAATTTGGGTTATTTGTTGCGAAAACAGTTCGGCGTTGGTGGTGTCGAAATAAAATAAAATGTCCTTTATCTCGGCAATTTCCTTTTCAATTTCTTCTTTCGATTTAAACAAGTCGGAGTAAAACTCCATTTCATCGCCCAGTTCGGCTTGTAATTCATCAAAATAAGCTTTGTTGGTTGCGTCAAATTCTGCCCGAATGTCTGCAAAATCAACTACATAACCGTATTTAAAATTCTTGTAGGTTCGGTTAACACGTGTAAGTGTTTGTAAAAGGTTGTGCCTTTTTATAACTCGCCCAATGTATAATTTCTTTAATCGTTTTGCATCAAAGCCAGTTAAAAGCATGTTGTAAACAAACAGAAAATCAATTTCTCCCTCTTTGAAATCTTCAACAACATCTTTTCGTTCGTCCTTTGTGCCAATATCGTGAAGAATTAAGGCAGCCGTTTTTACTTTATAACTGTCTTTCAGTTTAGTTTTATAATTCGCTTTTGGTTCTGCTGCTTGCAGCAATTCTTCTTCCTGTTCCGATTTTAAAGCATATTTTTCATTGAAAATTCGGAACATTTCTTTTGCCTGGTCGGAGCTATCGCAAACAACCATTCCGCCAATGGAACTATCGGAAAAAGTCAAACGGCTATTTTCAAAGTCGTTTACGATATAATCGAGCATTGGCTCAACAAAATTTGTGTGAGCAAATACTTTTTGCCTTTCAATATCGCCTTTTAAAATCTTGATTTTATCCAATGCATCTTTCAGAACAATTTTATAATCACTTTCAATTTCTTCTCTGATTAACCGAAGCGTGTAACCATCTGCAATTGAAGCATTGTAGTAATATTTGTGAATGTAATTGCCAAATAAATCTTTCGAATAATAATCCTTTGTAATGAGTGGCGTACCTGTTAAACCGATTTTTATTGAGTTTGTGTCGGATTGCGTAAGGTTTGCCAAAAAACTACCTTGTGGATTGTAACTTCGGTGTACTTCATCTAAAAAGTAAATTCGCTGAATGCTTATGTCGTAATCTTGTTTTTGCGTTACATTAGCTTCTTCGCTAAACTTTTGAATGTTCACCACCGTAATTTCAGGCTTGCCCGAATTGTTATGAATGGCAGTTGTGGTTTTAATTGACTTTACAAAATCCGCTTTTGAATCAACAATATGAACAATTAAGCCACGAGCTGTAAATTCTCGTTTTGCCTGTATAAGCAAGTCTAAACGGTCAACAATAAAATAGAATTTGGGTATTATTTTTTTCTTTTGGAAATAATCGGTCAGGTAGCGAACATTGTAAAATGCCAATGCTGTTTTTCCGCTTCCTTGTGTATGCCAGATAATTCCCTTCTTTATTCCGCTTTCTAATTTGTTTTCAATGGCTTTTGTGGCAAAAATTTGAGGGTAACGCATAACGTGTTTTTCAATTCCCTTTTTCTCGTCCACATAAGCAATTGCATATTTTAGAATAAAAGAAAGCCTGTCTTTTGAAAACAGTGATGTAAGAATTCGGTTTGTTGGCGTGTTTGGATTTTTATTTGTCAGAAATTCGGGTGAACTTTTGATAACTGCCAGATTGTTGTCCTTCAAAATATAGTTTTCCAAACTATCATCTTCAGCTTCTAACAACTTTTCTAAGTCCAATTTTTCTTCTTCTCGGAAATAGTTGAATATCGGTTTGGTGTATGATGGCGAAGCATAAAAAGCACCTTGTAAAGGTTCAATATCTTCGTTGTCGTACTCCATATTATTGGAGAAAACCATCAACTGTGTAATGTTTACAAACTTTCTGAATTTCTTGTTTTGAAATCGTTTGTTTATTCTTTCTCGTTCTGCAATTATTCCGTCTCG
>DYQV01000084.1 GCA_020719105.1 Rikenella microfusus | reverse complement strand
TGCTCAGGTATGAATAAAGCGGGCAAACTATAATGCAAATCTGTAATAATTGGCAGATTTTTTGACTATTGCACCAACCACACAAAATAGTTTTGTTACTTTGTAAAAACTACTGTCAATTATGGAAGATAATTTATTTGATAAGTTGAAAGAGATGACCGGAAAGTTTCCTGAAAAATTTAGCATTCTTGAGCAGCAGATTGATATTAAATTGCAGATGGAATATTTCAAATTCTCGAAAAAGGCAAAAAATAAATCAAGCAAAAAAACACCCCTAAATTTAGATACTACGGATTTATATCAACCCGAACTTACCAATGGGGAAATAAAGGAACTGCTGGTAAGATTAGCTGCGATGGACAATCCAAAAGCATTTCGGATAATTGAAAACTATACTAAAAATGGCAAACCAGAATTGCTCGATTGGGCAATATTGGCCATGCAAGAGAATAAAATGCTGTTAGAGAGTACCTTGCTTAATGAAAATCAAGTGTTTATTTCCACCGGGTTGGGAGGAAAAGGTGTCATGCTTCGCTATTTTATTGTACTCATCGGACTTGAAAACAACGAATTTATCGATTTTCAGAAAAAGCTCATCACCTCAGAATTTGATTTCATTTTAAAAGCCAACCAATCGGAGTTGGAAACCATTACATTCTTTGATAATTATGCCACGTTACTCGTATTAATTCCCTTCGAAGTTCCAATCCAAAAAATATTCCGCACAGCAGTAGATGAATGCAATCAATTTGGCAATTTTTTAAAACCCAACTTCTTAATTACCAATGTTAAGGTATTATCAAATAAAGAAATAAAAGATTTTGTGGAGAAAAATGAATTGCCGGATACGGATAAGCTAGACGAATTTGAAATTGGTTCCGATAATCCGGATGAAATACCTGAATAATTGAACCTAAACATAAAAAGTGCTTCTCAGAAAACTACAACTTAGGCGAATCCGAACTCAGGCAGTAATTGCAAGTAAATTTCAAAAAAAACAAATAACAAAACTCAGAATGAACAATCACATCTTTCTAATAATTAGTATTTTAACATTGTTCCTATTTTGAGTATTGATTCTTTTTTGATTTTTGAGAATTGATTTTTGGAGTTTTTTTATTGACAATAAATACTATCTTACAGTCACTTTAAATTTTTTAAGCAATGATACGGCATATAGTAATGTGGAAAATAAATGAAAATCATGAAGGGAAAAATAAAAGGGAACTTGCCCTGGAATTGAAATACCGCTTGATGGAACTTAAAAAAGTTATTAAAGAAATTAAATCGATGGAGGTTGGAATGAATGGAGCCAATTTAGAGCGAAACCATGATTTGGTTTTGGTAAGCCAATTCGACAGCTTTGCCGATTTAGAAGTTTATGCAAACCATCCGGATCATATAAAAGTGGTGGAATTTGTTAGGCAAGTAACCCATTCTAAAGTAGCTGTTGATTATGAAATATAGCAATACAACTAGGGTTTTTTACGATTAAAATATGGGATTCACAATAAAAGGCTGTCTAAAAAGTATGAAAAACAATAACCACAAAGGTCGCAGTCCCGATTACTCGGGATCACTGAGTACGCAAAGAATTAATTATCAATATGTTAATCTTGGGATTCTTTGGGTATTCTTTGTGTTCTTTGTGGTTAAATATTCTTATTAGACAGCCTCTTTCTTATTTTTTCTCTTGTAAATCTTCGAACTCTACATTAGTAAATTCTTTTACCTCAGGGGCTTCATCAATTTCCACTTCTGGTTGATTCAATCGGATGTATTCTACCACCTCATTCAATCCCTCAACAAACTTATCAAAATCTTCTTTGTACAAAAACAATTTATGCTTTTCAAAATTGAACCTTCCATCACTTTCAAAATGCTTTTTACTCTCAGTAATGGTCAAATAAAAATCATTTTTCTTGGTTGCCTTCACATCAAAAAAGTAGGTTCTTTTTCCCGCTCTAACTGACTTTGAGTAGATCTCTTCCCGGTCACTTCCATTTTCTTTTTTTTCAAATCCTTCCATCATCACCATGCGTTATTATTAAACATCCATTTTTAAAATTAATTCGAAAAAAATCAATTTATCAGAAATTCAAAGCCTTATAAAGCTTTCTCAAATAAACACAATAGTTTTTCAAATTCAAAATAATATTGTTGATTCCTTTAACGCCTTACAAAATTTCTTTACTTTTGCACCCGTTCGAATAAATATGAAACTTTAACGCTCTTTAAATAAATGATTAGTAGAAGGTTATTAAGGATTAAAGTATTGCAGTTGCTGTACGCATATTTTAATAGTAACGACGAAGGGTTAGCTCGCTATGAAAAAGACCTTTTTTACAGTATCGAAAAATCGTACGATTTATACCATTTGTTCTTTGTATTGCTCCTCGATGTAAAAGAGTATTCTGTTTCCAGAATGGAGTTGGGGAAAAACAAAAGAATGCCCACTAGTAAAGATTTAAGTCCTAACCTTCGATTCATCGATAACCGGGTTATCAATCAATTATCAAACACCAATAAAGTATATCAATACATTGATGAAAAGAAACTTAATTGGAACAATTACCCTGAGCTAATTAAGCGGGTTTACACCGATATGATGGAATCAGAAGCCTATCAGAAATACATGAGTTCTGAAACCAATACCTACAAAGAAGATCAGAAATTTATTGTCACCTTTTTTTCGGAGTTTCTGGTAAATTCCGATTTATTGTATCAAGTGCTGGAAGAGTATTCAATCTTTTGGAACGACGACATAGAATTCATGCTTAGTATGAATGTTAAGACTGTTGAAAAAGCAAAAGTCAACGATAAAGAATTAAAAGTTTTTCCGCTTTTTAAAAATGATGAAGACAAAGAGTTTGCAAAATTGTTATTCCGCATGGTTATTTTAAAACATAAGGAAAACTCTGATTTAATACAATTGCATATAAAAAACTGGGATATTGAAAGGGTTGCTCAAATGGACCTTTTGGTTTTGGAAATGGCAATAACAGAAATTATGCAATTTACAAGCGTGCCTATTAAAGTTAGTTTTAATGAATATATTGAACTGGTTAAGTTTTACAGTACCGAACGCAGCAATGCTTTTGTAAACGGGGTACTCGATAAAATTATTAACCAGTTAAAGTCTGAAAATAAAATAACAAAAGAAGGTCGCGGTTTGAAGGAATAAAATAAGAATCCATATTTCGGATCGGATTTTGATAGAGCCGCAACTGATGTTGATAAAAATAACCAGTAAATGAAGCATTATATTATCTATTTTATTGTTGCTACTAGCCTTATATTGCATAGTTGCAAAAACAAAAGTCATACAGTTACCGCTGAAATTATAAACAATCCAATTACGGCTGACAATTCTGATACCTCGGAATTGCCAAAAATTCAGTTTGAAAAAGTGGAACATGACTTTGGCATTTTAATGCAAGGTGAAAAAGTAACCTATACGTTTAAATTTAAAAATATCGGGAAGCAGGATTTAATTGTGAAAGAAGCCACTGCCAGTTGCGGGTGTACCGTTCCAAAATTTACATCGGAACCTGTGCCACCCGGTGAACAAGGAGAAATTGAAGTTATTTTTAACAGCAGTAACCGTAGCGGAAGACAAGTGAAAACCCTTACCGTATGGACAAACTGCCAGCCCAATCAAACCAAACTCCAAATTACATCTGAAATTGTTGAACCTAAATAAATAATCGAGAACATGAGTTTTTTAACATTCTTTTTAATGCAGCCCACCGGGCAACAAGGAAGTGCTCTGGGGCAATTGCTTCCATTGGTTGTAATCATTGCTATCTTTTACTTTTTTATGATCCGTCCTCAAATGAAAAAACAAAAAGAGGTACGTTTATTCCGCGAAGGAATTAAAAAAGGCGATAAAGTGCTTACCGTTAGTGGAGTTTATGGAAAAATTTCGGAAGTAAATGACAGTACCGTGTTACTTGAAATAGCTGACGGTGTGAGAATTAAAGTTGATAAAGCCGGTTTGGTTAAAGACAATTCCGACATATCAACTGAAAAAGCAAAGTAATTCCGTTTACGATTCGCCAAACCCGCGATCTTTTTGTTTGATGTTGAACGAACTACAGATAATAATTATTTGTATTTTTGAAACCATTCGAAAAGATTTCGGGTTTTTTTATTCGTAATTCTAAATGTGCCTTAATCCTTTGAGTATTTTGAAATTCACTGCATTAAAAAAAATATACAATCATCATCTGTTTATAAGGATTGACCGCAAGATCATAACCTACCTTATATTCGTGGTAATTGCCACTATCTTTTGGTTTATTAATAAAGTAGGGAATGAGTTTTCCACAACCATTGATTATCCGGTTACCTATGTGAATTTGCCATCAAAAAAAGTATTGGTAAGTGATTTACCCAAATCGCTGCACTTAAGCATTAACGCTTATGGCTACGATATTTTAAGGTATAAACTGAGTTCTGAACCCTATCCAATAATTATTGATGCACAAAAATTTGGAGTTGACCTGAATAAGCAAAAAATAAATCAATACCGCTTAGCGACACGATACCTGAGAGAAATTATCAACAGCCAAATTTCAAGTGAAATTAGGATAATTGATATAATGCCCGATACCATTTATTTCCAATTTTCGCACCAAACGAATAAAAAAGTACCTGTAAAATCCGACTTAAAATTAGAATTCGAAAAGGAAAGTATGCTTAATGGTCCTATTGTATTTAAACCCGATAGCATAAAAGTGAGTGGCCCAAACAGTATATTAGATACGTTACAATACGTAACTACAAAACAGCAAACTCTTAAAGGATTTGATGAATCCACACAGAAGAATGTTGAATTACAGGAAATTAACAATACACAATTTGAAATAAAACAAGTAGTGGCTCTTATTCCGGTTTCAAAACTAACTGAAGCAGTATTTGAAATACCCGTAATAACAATAAATGTTCCCGATTCGTTAAAATTAATTACATTTCCGGGAACAATAAAGCTCTCATGCTCAGTTCCTTTCGATAAATATACATTAACTCACGCCAGTGATTTTTTAGTTCAAGCCGATTATAAGGATATTGAAAAACAGGTTGGCTTGAAACTTCCGCTAATTTTGAGTAATTCCCCTTCACAGGCAATAAACATTTCATTTTCGCCACAAAGTGTTGAATTTATTCTTGAACGAAATAAATGATGATTGTTGGATTAACCGGTGGAATTGGGTGTGGAAAAACCTATGTTGCTAACTATTTTTCTGAGTTTGGCTTTCCTGTTTATTCAAGCGACATTAGAGCCAAGGAACTTATGGCTACGGATGTTGACATTATAAAAGGATTAAGGTATTTATTTGGTGATGAGGTGTTTAAATATGAACACCTAAATAGGAAAATGATTGCAGACCGATTATTTACGGATAAAAATATACTGTCATCCATCAATCAATTAGTCCATCCTAAAGTACAAGCCGATTTTGATACTTGGTGTAAAAATAAAATTACTGCCAGAATTGTAATAAAAGAAGCGGCCATTTTAATTGAAAGCGGAGCTTATAAAAATTGCGATTTTGTTATTTTAGTAACTGCACCCGTTGAATTAAGAATCAAAAGGGTAATGCAGCGCGACAATTTGTCATACAACGAAGTAATAGCCAGGATAGAAAATCAACTTAGTGATGAAGAGCGAATTAACTATGCCCATTTTGTGATTGAAAACAATGGCATTAAAGATATTAAGCATCAGGTGGAAGATATAATCCCAAAATTGACCAATAAAGTTTGAGCAACACAAATTGTTTTTTAACGAATGAAGAAGGAATTTGTCGAATTTCCAATTTAATTTCTGAAATTCCTAAGAGACTGTTTTATAAAGAGTAAATAAATATTGTAGAGTACAAAATAAAAGATTTTAAAAAAATGAGTTTAGGAAAATGGATTGCCGGTGGATTGGGTTGGGCCTTTTTTGGCCCCATTGGTGGAATTGTTGGATTCTTGGTTGGAAGTGCATTTGATGCTTCCGATACTCTTAAATTAAGCGAAGGACAAGGACCTACATCAACTACCACCCGTGGTGACTTTATGGTAAGCTTACTGGTTCTTACTGCGGCAGTTATGAAAGCTGATGGAACCGTAAAAAAAGCTGAATTAGAATTTGTTAAAAAGTATATGCTCCGCTCCTTTGGCAAAGAGGCCTCACAAGATGCTATTAAAATGTTACGTGATATTTTGAAGCAAGAAATTCCAATTCAGGATGTGAGCCGTCAAATAGGGCAACACATGGATTATTCATCGCGATTACAGATGCTTCATTACCTTTTCGGCATTTCGAGTGCTGACGGAGCCACAAAAAAGAGCGAAGTGGAATTGATTCAAATGATTTCAATAAACATGGGTATTGGTCAGTCCGATTTTAACTCAATAAAATCGATGTTTTACAGCGATACTCATGTGGCGTATAGCATTTTAGGTGTTACACCAGAGTCAACCGACGAGGAGATTAAAAAAGCGTATCGAAAAATGGCTGTAGAGTATCATCCCGATAAAGTTTCCTATTTAGGAGAAGACGTTCAACACACGGCAAAAGAAAAATTCCAAAAAATAAACCACGCTTACGAATCAATAAAGAAGCAACGGGGTTTTGTATAATTGAATTCCAAAACAAAATAGTGGTAATTACAAAATTCAATAAATCAAATTGTTAAAAAAAAGGAACCTAATTAAGTTTCTTGATATTTCAACCAAAATAGTATATTTGCGACCTAATTTAAAAATTGATATCATGCTTAAGGATATTCTAGCAATTTCAGGACAACCCGGACTTTACAAACTGGTTTCCAGCACAAAAAATGGAATTATAGTTGAGAATTTAGAGACTGGCAAAAGAATGCCTGCTTATGCTGCATCAAAGGTGAGTGCTTTGAACGATATAGCCATTTATACCCAGCAAGGAGAAGATAATCCTTTAGTAAATGTACTAAAAAGCATTCGTGAGAAAGAAAACTCCGGCCCAGCTATTGATGCCAAATTGGACAATGCCAAATTAAAATCCTACTTCGAATCGATAATGCCCGAATATGATAAAGACCGGGTGTATGTTTCGGATATAAAAAAAGTGATTATATGGTATAATACCTTGCAAAAATTAAATAAACTTGATATATTGGATACGGACCCGGAAAAAGAAGAAGATGCTGCCACTAAAGAAAAGTAATGAAACAAAATAAACATCTCAATTAGCATGACTTGGGTCATGCTTTTTTTTTCTATAACTCCAAATTAATGAAAAATTTGCTTTTTAAAAACAATTATTTTTCAACAGGTCATTAAAAGAACCGCTACTTTTTATAAATTACCACTCCAATTAAAATCTCTTTCGGACCTGGTAAATTGCTTGAAATGATTCATTAATTCTTTGTATATGAATCCTTTTAAAATTAAATACAAATAAAACCATCAACAACTATGGCTACTAAATTAAAAAGAAACTTTGTTGAAGCCGATATAATAATTGATTCCTATTCTGATATTAAACCTTATTTCGATCAATTGCTGGAGCGACCACTTAACTCATCAAAAACAGTATGGCAGTGGCTTTTAGATAGAAGTGAACTGGAAAGTATTTTGAACGAGGAGTTAGGTTGGCGCTATATTCGAATGAATTGCAATACCGCCGATGAACATTTAGCCAAACGTTTCGAAACCTTTATATCAGAAATTGAGCCACAAATTGCTATAGTTTCGAACCAGCTTGATGCTAAATTTCTCACACCGGAAGTGATGAGAATGGTTGACAAATCAAAGCTTTTTATCGTGGTTCGCGAAATAAAAAAAGAGTTGGAATTATTCTGCGAAGAAAATGTTCCCTTAGAAGCAGAACTTCAACTAAAGGAACAGAAATATGGGGTGATTGCTTCAAAAATGAGTATTCAATATAAGAATGAGGAATTTACACTGCAAAGTGCTGCTAATTTTTTAAAAAAGATAAACCCCACCATCCGTGAGGAGGTATATCGCTTGATCCAGAATAGAAGGATGCAAGATTCCGAAGTATTCCAAAATCTATTAACTGAACAGATTAAACTACGGCAAACCATTGCCAAAAATGCTGGATTTTTAAACTACCGTGATTACAAATTTAAAGAATTGGGGCGTTTTGATTACACATTGGAACACTGCGAGCGGTTCCATAATTCCGTTTCCAAAGTAGTTGTACCATTGGTTGATGAAGTAAATTTAATGCGTAAGAAAAAGCTGAATTTAAATAATCTGCGACCATGGGATTTGGAAGTAGATACTGATTTACTGCCACCTTTAAAACCTTTTGAAAAAGTTGAAGAACTAATTCGAAAAACCGTGCTGTGCTTTCGCGACTTAGAACCAGAGTTTGGTATGTACCTAAACGAAATGCACAAATTGGGATATTTAGACCTTGAAAGTAGGAAAAACAAAGCACCAGGAGGATTTAACTATCCATTGCACGAAAGCAATGTGCCTTTTATTTTTATGAATGCCGCTAGGAATTTTGATGATGTGGTTACCTTATTGCACGAGGGCGGTCATGCCATACACGCATATCTGGCAGCCCCTTTAGAATTGGTAGCTTTTAAAGAAATACCCTCAGAAATTGCCGAACTGGCCTCTATGTCTATGGAACTGATTACCATGGATCAATGGCATCACTTTTTTACCAATGAACAGGAACTGAAACGAGCCAAACGCAAGCATCTGCAAAGTTTACTGAATACCTTACCTTCCGTTGCGAAAGTCGATAAATTTCAACATTTTTTATATGAAAACCCATTCCACACCCCAGAAGAAAGAAATGGTTACTGGATGAAGCTGGAACAGGAATTTGGTAGCCAAGTGGTTGATTTTTCCGGTTTGGAAAATTACCGTGAAAACCAATGGCAGCGATACTTGCATATTTTTGAAGTTCCTTTTTATTATATTGAATATGGCATTGCCCAATTGGGTGCCATTGCAATATGGAAAAACTTTAAAAAGGATAAATTAACCACATTAAAACAGTTTAAAACAGCCTTAAAAATGGGCTATACCTCCCCCATTCCAGATACATTCAAAGCCGCTGGAATTAAATTCGATTTTACAGAGGAATATATCAGCGAATTGATGGCCTTTGTGAAAAAGGAGTTGGAGCAGTTACAATAAAATTGAGCCCAGTAAACCTCTGTATTTATAGATTCTGTTTTACTTTAA
>DYQV01000083.1 GCA_020719105.1 Rikenella microfusus | reverse complement strand
GCTCCCTCTCTTGGACTTGAACCAAGGACCCCCTGATTAACAGTCAGGTGCTCTAACCAACTGAGCTAAGAAGGAAGAAAGTTTTCTAATCTATAGGTTACTGGTTTGTTTCCTAAAATTGCGTGGCAAAAATAGTTGGTTACAGGCAATCCACAAAATATTTCACCATAAATATTTGAAACAAGCCAAGTATTTTTTCTTGTAATTTGATTGTCAATTATTTGCACAATTATTTTTTTATTAATTAAATTTAAAGTTATTTCGCACCGCACTTTTTTATTCAATTTATAGAAACGAAATTCAGGCAATGAAAAAAATTATTGGAATGGGAAATGCTTTGGTGGATATTATGACCAAACTCCCTAACGACAGCATATTAACTGAACTGAATCTACCTAAAGGTAGCATGCAATTGGTCGATACCGGGTTCTCAAAAAGGGTGGTTGATAATACAGCTCACCTGAATCCCATCATAACTTCAGGAGGATCGGCGGCTAATACCATTCATGGATTGGCTCAGTTGGGCATTCAAACCGCATTTATTGGTAAGGTTGGAACCGATGATTTGGGGAACTTCTTTAAAAATGACTTGATAGAGGCAGGTATTCAACCTTATTTGTTACAAAGTGCTACACCCTCAGGTAAAGCAATTGCATTGGTTTCGCCCGATTCAGAACGTACTTTTGCCACTTTTTTGGGAGCTGCCGTTGAATTAACGGCAAGCGATATAAACGAATCCATGTTCAATGGCTATGAGTTTTTCCATATCGAGGGGTATTTGGTGCAAAACCACCAATTAATTGAATCGGCGGTTAAATTGGCAAAGCAAAAAGGACTAAAAGTTTCGCTCGATTTGGCTAGCTTTAACGTAGTGGCAGAAAACCTCGATTTTTTAAAATCGATGGTGGCCAATTATGTCGATATATTATTTGCCAACGAAGAAGAGGCTCGGGCATTTTCAGGTTTGGATGCCGAAGGAGCATTGGAAATGATTGCCGGGATGTGCGAATATGCCATTGTTAAAATAGGGAAACAAGGTTCGCTCCTTAAGCACAATGGACAAACCTTACGGGTTGGAATTATTGGAATTGATGCAGTGGACACTACCGGTGCCGGTGATTTATACGCATCTGGTTTTCTTTACGGTTTGGTTCATAATATGTCACTCAAAGAATGCGGTACCATGGGTGCCTTACTTTCAGGAAAAGTAATTGAAAACTTAGGAGCAAAAATTTCCGACGAAGGTTGGCAGTTTATCAGGAAACAACTGGCGTAAATCCTATTCAAAATGTATTTCATGTAAAGGGCTTCTAAAAAGAAGCCTTTTTTGTTTTATTCCAGTAAATTTGTACAAAATAGTTCAAATGAAGCGAGTTTCTCATATCCTGCTTTTTGTGTTGTTGCTTTCTGTAAACGGAATAGCTCAGGATTTGTCGATGTATTATTTCAGGTTTCAGGTGGCTGATAAAGCGGCCATCGAAAGCATTACTTCCCTAATTTCCATTGATAATGTTAAGGGAAATACGGTATATGCCTTTGCCAATGAGAAGGAATTTAAAGCTTTTCAGCGTTTAGGGATTCCCTATTCTTTTATTGACGAATCAAAAGCAACCAAGGCACTTGATATGGCAACTACTGTGTCTGAAATGGCACTCTGGAACCGATACCCTACCTACGAGGTTTATGAACAAATGATGCTTGATTTTGCTACTTCGCATCCCGAAATATGCAAATTGGTTGAAATAGGAACTTTGGATAGTGGACGAAAATTATTGGCAGTCAAAATTTCCGATAACGTGGCAAACGAATGGGAACCGGAACCACAACTTTTTTATACCAGCACCATGCACGGCGATGAAATTGCCGGATTTGTAATGATGCTCCGGCTGATTGATTATTTGCTGAATAATTATTCCAACACAGCATTACCCGATATTGCCCGTTTGATTAACAATTCAGTTATTTGGATTAATCCGTTAGCCAACCCAAACGGTACCTATAAAGGCGGAAACCATACCGTATCGGGTGCTATCAGGTATAATATAAATTATGTGGACTTAAACCGTAATTTTCCTGATCCGGCAGCAGGCAATCATCCCGATGGATATTCCTGGCAGGAAGAAACCGTGTTTATGATGGCATTCGCCAATAATTACCCTATTTCGCTTTCGGCCAATTTTCATAGTGGCGAAGAGGTGGTAAACTATCCATGGGATACCTGGAGCGCTCTTTGTGCCGACAATCTTTGGTGGAGGTATGTGGGTGGTAATTACCGCGATTCGGCTCAGGCCAATAGTCCGGTAGGTTATTTCAATGGTGTGGACAATGGGTTAACCAATGGTTATTTATGGTATCGGATAACCGGAGGCCGTCAGGATTACATGAACTATTTTAAACAGGCCAGGGAAGTTACCGTCGAAATTTCGGATTCAAAATTTTATCCCACCTCCAGTCTGCCTAGTTTATGGAACTATAACCGAGGGGCACTTTTGGGGTATCTACATGAAGGGTTGAACGGTGTGCAGGGTACTGTGGTTAATGGCCACGGCGAACCCGTTGCAGCCAAGGTAACTGTTTTGAATCACGACTTTACCCAATCGGAAGTTTATAGCCAAACAAATACCGGTTTTTTTGCCCGATACCTGAAAGCAGGCACCTACACCTTCACCTTTTCAGCATCCGGTTATGCCGATGCCGTTATTTCAAATGTAACGGTAATTGATGGCCAGCAAACTCCTCTGAGCGTTATAATGAATCAAGAACAGGAGCAAATCTGCTTGGCTATTGATTCAATTGAAGTGCAGCTCATGGAGAATTCAGAGGATACTGCAAATTTTGTAATAAAGAATTGTGGTAATGTTCCACTGAACTATACAGTTAAAATTGAATCGGAACCCATGCCGGATTGGTTGGTAATTAATAAAACGGGAAATACAATACCAACTGGAGCGAAAGATACCATTAAAATGTTTTTTAATGCTCATTCGCTATCGGTGGGAACCTATTTCTCTCATTTAATTATTCAAGCCAATGACAGCATTTCTGTTCCGATTACTATGAGTATTATTCCATTGCAAAAATTAGCCCTAGTTCCGGACTCTTTGAGGTATAAATTAACAGTACAGGATTCTGTTTTAGATTCTGTTTGGGTTCTGAATGCCAGCACCGAATTAAAAAACGTGTCCATTCAATCAGACGCTAATTGGCTGGTTTTAATTGATACCTTATTGGAAATAGCTCCGAATGATTCCTCGTCTTTTAGCTTTTATATTCATGCCGAGGAGCTGAAAACAGGGTTTTACGCAACTCACCTAATTTTTGATGGCGATGCCCGGGCTGTATTGCCATTTGAAATAACCGTGGATACCTTGCCCATTATCCGATTGCTGACCGAAAAAAGCACAAAAGAAGTACTCCTTCATTCAGCGACTACCGATACTGTTTGGATTACCAATGTTGGCGGTGGAATGGCTAATTTGGCGATTAGTTCTAATAAAGATTGGATGCAGCCCGAATTCCAGGAAATGAATGTATTGTCAGGTGATACGGCGGCATTGGTTTTGCATCTTGAGGTTAATGAATTAACCAAAGGGATTTATACCGGAGCAGTAATTTTTACCAGCGATAACAATTCTTATACCTATGCCCTTCAAGTTGCCATTGACACCTTACCTGAACTTTATATTCCTGTGGATAGCCTGTTGGTTTTAATCAATCAGGGAAGTATAGCTGTGGATACGATAGACTTGACAAACAGAGGGGGTGGAAAACTTCCCTTTGAAGTAAAGGAATCTATTTCCAACTCATGGTTGACCGTGGAACCTAAACTGGGATTTATTGCTTCCGATGAAACAAAGGCCATTCATTTGGCTTTCGATGCCCGCAATTTGTCAATGGGTGACTATTCCACAACCCTTCTGGTGAACAATAAGGCTCTTGCATTGAAACTTACCGTTATGGAAAACCCTAAGGTTGATTTTAATAAGTTGAGTTTTGAGGCGAACCTTTCATCAAATCAAACCTATTCCGATACGCTAATAATAAATAACTTAGGAAATAGCCCCTTAAATTATTCATTAAAAATTGAGGATGAATTGAATCAACCATGGATTCAAATTAACCTAACCTCAGGTACGATTAATGGTAATGGAATGGAACTTGTTGTGTTGCAATTTTTGTCAACTTCGTTGCCCATCGGAACTTACCGTACTCATCTGGAAGTTAACACCGGTACCATAATCCGGATACCTTTGGTTTTGCAGGTTACCCCTGATGTAAAATAACCATTCAGTAAACACAATAATCCTGTTTCAACCTAAGTTGAGCGTTTTGACCCCGAGTCCTCAGGGGAAAAAGCGCTTTACTTATTCGCCGCGGCGAACCGACATAGCAATTGTTGTTTTTCACAAATTGAGTAAAGCGGAAATTTGTGAAAACTTACAATTGTTCAGACAATTGAGCTGATTTGTGATAGCAAATCGCTCAATTTGGGTTCAATTTAGTTTAGCAATTTGGGAACAGAAACCCTAAGAATTTTAAATGTCATATTTTAGTAAGTGCCAAAAGGAATAACAAAACCAAGCCATGGAATGGCAACCATTTCGTCCATTTCATCGGAAATAGGCACCACCAAGCCATAATCGATGGACACCTTTGGCCATACAGTCCTGCCTCCAAAGGTCAATAGTGAGATGGACAAATCATCAGTAATTAACAGGTAATTTTCGGTAAGCAGGTAAATTTTTTTGCTAATACGTGTCATGGCACTCAGCGTAAAAACAGGGGCATTGCCCCATTCCTCATCAACAAAACCAAGCCCGGCACCAAAATTTAAGTTTGAATTCCGGTTTCCAACAGTACCTACTCCATAAAAAAGACCCATACTGGTTCCATCACCAACAACTGTTCCTAATATGGCTCCTGCACCCATATTAAATTTATCTTTCACAATGGGAAACGAAAATTTTGGAGTGATCCAGATAGGTGTGGGTTCACCTGCGAAAAAAAATAACGGAATCATCCCTAAACCAAAAGTAAAATAATCAGTGAAACCATAACTGGCTTGATTGCCCATTACCCAAACATTTTGGTAATATCCTTCCCCTTTTTTTAATCCATAACCATTTGGGGCCCAAAAATAACGGCTTGCCTGAGGATTAGCGTTCCAAACTTCACCATTTACCATTTGATCGGAACTAATGGGAATCAGTTTTTTTATGTCTGTTTGATTCAGAATGATTTTTCCATAAAGAGGTGAGGTAACTATAAATTGAGCAGGTTCCCTTTTTTTAATGGTTCCAATAAATTCGTTGCCATCAATAGTAATAATCTTCCATACCTGAGTTGTATCGTTATACTCCTGAGCTTTAACCTCAGCAACCAGGAATAAGCAAAAACATCCAATTATAATTACAAATAGTTTCATTTGTCTGCTTTTTAAATATAGCCCATTCAATCCATTCTTTAATTATTAGCTAAAGATACTAAAATTATTTAAGGCTGATTTCAAGTAATTTTCACAACAGGTTTTTTGTATAAAAACATTGCCAGAGCGAAAATACAAAGCAGAAAACATAACAGATGATACGCTTTCTGAAAAGGAGCATAATTTTGGCTAAAAAGCAGGTAATCAATAAAATAACCAATAATTGAGAATATACTTACCGCCAGAAAAATATTGTTCCTTCCTTTATTGTATTTTGAAACTAGTTTTTCGTATTCCGTCGTACCGGTTATTTTTGGGCAACAATTAAATCATATTGCAATTCAGCCATAGAATCAAGGTAGTAGATTAAGCCCGCTTTATTCATACCTGAGCATTGCGAAAGGTGTGAATGTGCGATGGGTATTGGGTTGCAAAGCGGAAAAACCCCGATTTAACTATTACCAGAATTGGGAGTTTTTATTTTCCCAATTTTGTGGAATAGCTTAATCGTCAGTATTATTCATGAATAATCCGGGTAAGCAACATTACTTTTCATGGGAATCAAAGACAATAGAAATTAAAAATTTATATTCCATAAAACACCAAAACAATCCAATTGGTTTACTTTTATGGTTGGAATAGAAAAGCAAGGCACAAAATAATTATTAACACCGATGCCAGTTCAAACAAGGATAACCCTATTTTTACACCATGGCAATTACCTTTTTAAAGCAAGCCGATATCGATAAAGAACGCTGGGATCGCTGCGTTATTGAGGCTCCCAATGGGCTTATTTATGGCATGAGTTGGTATCTCGATTTGGTTTGCCAAAATTGGGATGCTTTGGTTTTAAATAATTATGAAGCCGTAATGCCATTACCCTGGAAACAAAAGTTTGGAATAGAATATAGTTATCATCCGTGGTTTGCCCAACAATTGGGTATCTTTGGCATGGAACCTGGATTTTATAAGGTATCCGATTTTGTAAAGGCAATTCCTAACCTGTTTTTTCGGTACGAAGTTTCGTTCAATAGCATGAATACCATTGATTTACCTCTGGCCACTCAACGACCTAATTATGTGTTGCCTTTAAACGATGATTATACCACCTTGTACAATCGATTCAACGAAAACACCCAGCGCAATATTAAAAAAGCGAATAAGTCGGGATTTTTGATGACGAAAAATTTGACTTCGGATGAATATATTAAATTAGCGTTGAATGAAATAGGTTTTTTGATGAATGAAAAACAACAGGGAATTCTTAAAAACCTAATTGAATTTTTATTTCAAAATAATTACGCCGAATTGATAGGAGTGGAAAATGAAAAAAGCGAACTTTTGGGAGCTGTTTGTTTGGTGCAGTTCAAAAATAGGCTTATTTATTTGTTTTCGGCATCAACCCAACAAGGAAAAGATACCCGGGCCATGTTCAAAATTGTTGATGAGATTATAAAAAGTAAATGTGGAAAACCTTTTTTACTCGATTTTGAGGGAAGTATGAATGAAGGGATTGCCCGTTTTTATAAGGGTTTTGGTTCACAGGCAGAATTTTATTATAGCGTAAATAAAAAAAGATTTTGGTTTATTTAACATCCAGATGTTCAGCTTTAAAAGCTGATTGGCAACTGTGAAGCAAATGATTACATTTGAATACGATAATACCCGATACCTTTGAGAAAAAATTCAAAAAAAAACTGGCTGGTATATTTAATGCTAGGTTCCCTTGGAGCAATCGTTGGATATCTTTTTCAACCACACTCAACTGAAAGGTATGTAGGTCGGTTAATGAGTAATACCAGCCAAATTCTTGCCGATGGCCAAAAAAACCTTTATGTTGATATTGATAATGATGGAAATTCGGAAGAGATAATATACTACCATTTATCGGACAGCAGGCAGCCGGTTATTAATCTGTATAAGTCCGATGGGGTGTTTCAAAATGCTTGGTATCTTGAAGGAGAAATAGTTGAAAATTTCGATTTTATTTGGGGCGATTGCAACCTTGATAGTTTGAATGAAGTTTATGTTTTTTCGAAAACTAACGATTGGGTTTACCTTTATTGTTTGTTTCCTTTGAGTATAGGTGAATTTGAACTTGAGAAAGTGCCGGTATGTAAAATGAATGAAAACGACATAAACAGCCATTTGGTTATACATAGCGGGGGTTTGGCTGATTTGAATAACGATGGTTTCAACGAAGTGGTTTTCACCTTAAATAGCCGGTATAGCGAACAGCCGCGAAGTGTATTTGCTTATGATGGTCATAATAAAGAAATGAAGCAATCGCCCGAAATTGAAATGCAACTGGTGGGAAGTCCGGTTATATTCGATATTAATAAAGATGGTGCCCCTGAAATTTTTCTTTCTACATTTAACAGCACCAATCAAGGATTCCCACCTCGAAAACAGTCTTTGAATTCTGCCTCCGTTATATTGAACTCTGATTTAAGCTATTATTTCAATCCCATACTATACGAAAGCCGCATGAGTATCAGTAGTGTTTTTCCCTTGGAATCTCCCGATGGAAACTTCATTGTGTCGTTAAGTTGGTCATTAAGCGAAAATGAAAAAGCCCGTATTCAATTGCTAAAGCCATCGGGGGAATTAATTTCTCAGAATATAATAAATGAATGCAATTTTATATTTGATCCGGCTCGTTCCGATTGGTCAAAAATATTGGCTTTTCATCGCGATGGCTGGGTAATTCAATATCTCGAAGATGGCACAGTTGCTGATCGTATCGATCTTAAAGGCTTAATAAATCAGGTAGCCTATTTCGATATTGATGAAAATGGAATTGACGAAGTTCTGGTTGTTCAAGGCAATCGGTTAACTATTTTACGGAACGATTTCAGCCATCCGGTAGAAATTAATATTCCTCAATTGAGTATCGAAAAGATACATTTTTCGATTAAGAATCGAAAGGGAATGCCAAATTTACTCTCTATTCAAAATGAACACCATCAGTTTTTAGTGTATTATTCTGAAAATCAATTCTATTGGTTTCGATTTTTGTTGTATGCTCTTTTTATTTTCGCTTTTTTATTTGCCTATTGGTTATTTTTGCATTTGCATCACAATCAACTTCAGCACATTAGATATACTAACGAGAAATTTTATAAGATGCAACTTGATTTGGTACGCAATCAACTCGATCCGCATTTTCTTTTTAATGCCTTAAATTCCATTGCATTCTCAATTAACACCGAAGACCGAAAAACAGCTTACAACAATCTGGGTTTGTTCTCGAAATTTTTACGCGAAGCGATTGTTTCTCTCGATGAGTTTTCTAGGTCTCTTGAAGAAGAAATGGATTATGTTAAAAACTATATGGTGTTGGAAAAGTTCCGTTTTAAAGAAAAGTTTACCTATGATATCATTGTGTCCCCTGGAATAAATAAATCAGTGAAAATTCCCAAACTCATTGTATTTACCTTTGTTGAAAGTGCCTTAAAAAAGGGTGTTCTAGTGAAAAGGCTTCCGGGAACCATTCAAATTATGGTTGATATGGATGAAAATCAAAGCATTTTTATACAGGTAGCAGATGATGGGGTATTTCGTGATCTCGAAAAATCGGAAATGTCGTTTACAAAAAATATGCAAATGATGGAACAGGTAATTGCTTATTTTAATTCTTTTAATAGCAACAAAATAACTATTAATTTTAACGACAAAGGTTCTTTCGAGGAGTCTAAAGGAAGCCTTGTAACTATTACTATTCCTGCCGATTATAGTTATTTTGTATAATTGGAATGTGTTGAAAAACTAAGGAAATTATTAA
>DYQV01000571.1 GCA_020719105.1 Rikenella microfusus | reverse complement strand
CTCATTAGTGTAATTCGTGGATAAAGTATTTTGTTTTATAAACGAATGTTTTAAAGGCGGTTGCCCTGATTATGGATGTTGTTTTATGATTATATTTTTAAAAGTAACTAAAGCCCGTTTTGTGAATAACTCAAAAATATTTATCCGTATTGCTTGGTATAAATATTTTAAAGCGATTTGTCTTTTTCCTACCAGCGAAGCATGCAACGCGGTGTACGATAACATGTGCGCCTGAATTTTTATGGTGCCAAACAGATGTTTTGCACAGAAAACCGGATCTTGTTTTAACTCATTTAAAAGCAAATTTGTTCTATAAATATAGGACTGTTCATCAAATCCGTGGACGCTTCTTTCCTGATGTTCAACTATTGTGGAAGTAATTGAATTGAAAAAAAAGAATGGATACCTTACCGATAATTGAAGCCATAACAACCAATCTTCACCGCTTATAAAAAAAGGATCCTCGTTGAATTTAAAACCAGTTAAAATGTTTTTTTCGATAAATATAGCATTCATGCTTAAATGATTGCCTTTCAATAGGGTTTTGGATAAAGGAGACTCCGTATTTTTCCCAATTTTTAAAAGGTTGCCGTTATTGTCCTTAACATCGTAGTTAAAGCAAAAAACGCTGAGGTTTTGCTTTTCAGTAATTTCAGCAGCCTGCCTTAAATGGAACGGGTAAAGTAAATCATCGGAATCAACAAAATTTATATAATTACCGTTCGCTTTGGTTACGCCATAATTCCTTGCCATACCACGCTCTCCATTCTCTTTCCAATAGTATTTTATGCGTGCATCATTAAATTTTTCGATAACCTCTTTAGTATTGTCTGAACCCCCATCATCAACCACAATAACCTCAAAATTTTTATACTCCTGATCGATTATTGACTGGATGGTCTTATCAATCAAATATGCCCGGTTGTACGTTGGAATGATTATACTAAAATAAGGTTCAATCATTTCATGTATTTTATAGTATTGTTTTTTAAAAGAAACCAAAATGAACTAAAACAATGTAGTGATAATAACGAATGTAACAGTAAAAAATCAGCTTTCTTTTTACTTCCAAAAGAATATTCTTGAATAGCTGATTGAAAGATATAGTTTTTTATTACTCTTTTCTTTGAATAATCAAAACGAATGTTGGGATAGATACTATTTGAATCATTATCATAAACAGCTAACTTTTTGAGTTTGTTTATATCCGTTTTGGAGGCAATTGAACCTATAAACCGTGAAAGCACTTTTCTCCATTCCAAATACATGGCCGGTGGATTTGATGAAGTTTTAGAAGTACTGTGAACCCGAAATTTGGCCAACGGCTTGTTTATTTTAAGGGTTTTATAATTAAAAAACACCCGCACCCAATAATCGTAGTCCATTACATAGTGCAACGATTCATCCAGCATCCCTATTTCGTTGAGTATTTTTTTTCGCCAAAAAACGGCGGGCTGATGTACCGATATTCGTGAAAGAAAATCATAGGGTTCAAATTCAACGACCTTATAATTGGATTCATTTCCTTTTTCATCGAAGTTAATTACATCGCCATACAGTAAATCAACCTCTGGTTGTGATTCAAAAACGTATAAAACAGTCTGTAACGTGTGGGGCAAATATAAATCGTCGCTATTTAGCCATGCTATAATATTACCGGAGGCTTTAGCAAACCCTTTATTTATGGCATGGCTTTGGCCACGGTCGGGTTCCGAAACCCAATAAGCTAAATGCTTTTCGTATTTTTTTATTATGTCAACACTGTTATCGGTGCTGCCGCCATCAATAACTATAATTTCAATATTTCCAATGTTCTGATCAATAATTGACAATAGGGTTTGCTCAAGATATTGGGCTTGGTTGAAGGAGGGGAT
>DYQV01000570.1 GCA_020719105.1 Rikenella microfusus | reverse complement strand
AATTCTTTTTGCGTTTCCTGTTCCTGAAAAATAGAATATCGTGGCTTTTTTAATAGTATTCACGTTTTCTGATATTTGTTCCGTAATATTGCACCCAACGGTTGGTGTATGAAGCGTTGGGCATTTCATTTTTTCTTTTTATTCTCGATTTTTTTTATTGCTTTCTCAAAATCTCCTTCTGTTATCATTTTTTGTTCTGAATCTTTAAACTTTTCATATTCTCGTTCTGCATTTTCTTTTGCTAAATCGTGCGAAATTGAACCCGCATTATTTAAAATCTCCCTGTCGTTCAAGGTTAAGAATCCATTCAATTTTTCAATCCAATCATTCATATACATTGGAATCCGTCTCATTGCCTGACCTTGTGCGAAAATGAGATACTGTTCAACCAAATTATTTAGTGATGATAACTCTTCTTTATTCAAATAATTTTTGGCAATGGAAACGTCGGCTTTGCGTATTTTATCACCCCGCCAATTCGTTAAGCCCATATTGTCTTTTGAACTATCAGTTCGCAGACTGATTATTTCAGCGGCAGTTTGACCAGTAATTGCCCAGTGTATTTTATTCTGAACTGTTTTGAAAAAATCAATGCTTATATCAGGTGTCGGGTCATAATCAACACTTGTAGCATAAATATCTGTTATTTTTCGGTAGAATCGTTTTTCTGATGTACGAATATCCTGTATTCGCCTTTCAAGTTCTTCGAAATAGTCGAACGGCAAATCGGGGTTTTTTAAACGCTCATCGTCAAGCACAAAGCCTTTTACAATATATTCTTTTATATGTTGGGTTGCCCATTGGCGGAATTTGGTTGCCACATGCGATTTTATTCGGTAACCAACAGATATTATAGCATCCAGATTATAAAATTTTTGCGTACGCTTAACTTCGCGCGAACCTTCTTTTTGAACTTGTAAGAAATCCTTACAAGTTGCATCTTCGTTTAATTCTCCTTCTTCAAAAATGTTTTTAAGGTGAATGGTAATGTTTTGCGAGGTTGTTTGAAACAATTCAGCCATTAGCTTCTGTGTTAGCCAAACGGTTTCGTCCTGAAAACGGACATCTAATTTTGTTTCTCCGTTTTCGGTTTGATATATTACTATTTGTGATTTATTTTCTTCCATTTGAATAAAAAATTTATTTTAACGTATCATTATCCCAATTTGCAGGGTTGTTTATAATATAATCCGATATTTTTATATACGATTGTTCATTGCGGATAATGTGTTCCCAATAATTGCGTTGCCATAATTTTTTATTAAATGTTTGCCAATTATTGGTTTTTACCCCGCGTATATATTCCACCGTTGTAATGGATTCGAATGCGCCCACCATATCACCAATGGTTTTACCCGTAGGGGCAATCCCTGGTGGTTGCCCTATGATATTATCGGTTGTTTTGTTTTGGGCGACCATGTTGTTTTGGGCGACCATGTTGTTTTGGGCGACCATGTTGTTTTGGGCGACCATGTTGTTTTGGGCGACCACAAGGGTCGCCCCTACGATTTCCAAAATGGCGTGGAAATGATTGGGCATGACGATATATTCGTGTAATGCAATATTTTGAAACCGTTCCGGCAATTTTAACCATTCGTTTTCAACCATCCGTCCGGCATCGTTCAATATCATTACCCCGTTTTCGATTTTGCCAAACAAACATGCACGGTTTTGTGTGCAAATGGTTATAAAATACAACCCTGCCTGCGAATAATCGTACCCTTTCAGGCGGATGCTGCGGCGGTGGTGTTTTGCGGGGTTGTAGGTCATTTTTTTCGTTTATTATAATTATTGTCGATAACTATTGTCGGGGCAACCTTCGTGGTTGCCCTTATCGTATGCTGTTTTCTATTATTTTAATTTCTTCGGCTGTCAA
>DYQV01000569.1 GCA_020719105.1 Rikenella microfusus | reverse complement strand
CTAAATTTTTTTCAAATCTCCAGAAAACACGTTCGATTCTAGCGTTTGTATATTGTGAATAAAAACTTATGGGTGCTACCCAAGGGATGGTGGCTGTTTTAAGTCCTTGTTTTTTAATGTCATTCAGGCAAAGGTAGAGAAGGAGTGTTCCAATTCCTTTTCCGCGTAAATCGGGATGAGTGCCCATGGGACCAAACCAACCGGTTCCTTTGTTATTGCCATCGTAGGCTGAAAATGCTTTAATTTTTCCTTTAAACCGGGCAATATGAATGGAAATTGGATTTGAACGGTAGGCCATTTCCAATTCGTTTTGCCATAAGGCCCATTCCGTTGAAATAAACTCGAAAAGTTCCTGCATATCTTCCTCTGTAGCACGATATATTGTAATTTCCTCCTTCGCAAGATTTTCTAATTGCGAGGAAACCTCCCAATCGCGGTCATTTAAATCAACAAGCATATTCACCGAATCCCCAAAATGGGTAAACCCCATCTTTTGGGCAAAGCAAATGGCCGGCGTATAACGTGGATCGATACCGGGCATGAAATAATTTAAAGGCACATCCAAAATCCGAATTATAGTAACTCCTGCTTGGGTGAATTGGCTTTCCAATTTTGAAAAGAGTTGGGTAGCTATTTTATTTCTCCGCTGGGTAGGTTCTACACCCATCAGCTTGATGTATCCGTAGCTGGTTCCGCGGATATTCCGTGTAACCCCGAGCATAAATCCCACCTTTTGACCATCAAGTTCAGCAATCCACGCACGATTTGGGTTCCAATCCGGATCATCATAAAGTTTTTCGTGCAAAAGCAACGTTGAAAAAGAGTCAAAAAGATGGCTCCGGTTCATGAGGTTCAACACTTCATTAAAATCACTGTCTTTATAAGTTCTAATGTTCAGCATTCTACCCTCATTTAAGCGATCTCTTAATGAAGTGGCACAATTCCTCAAATAGTTCGGAAGGCAAACAAACCTGATTCATGATGTCTGCCACATCTGAATTTGATATTTTTTCAAAATCTTTTGCCAATGGAGTTATTAATGATCCTCCTAAATCAACGGATGCCGGACTTAGCAAGATATTTTTATCACCTTCGGCAAAGTATTGCCATGGGCGGTGTTTATCGCGTGGGAAAATTATAATGCGCCATTGATTGGAATACCAACTCAGAATGTTCAGGTTGGGTTCCTCACCTCCCACCAATTTTTTCATAAACTGGTAAATGGGTTTGAAAGCCCATTCCAGCATTTCCTTTTCGTTCGATTCCAGAACTATCATGCGGCGCAATCCATCATCGATGGTTACCAGCGAAAATGCCGGGTTGACAATTAATTCGTTTCCATATTTATTTCTTATTCCTTCGTATTCCGATTCAATTGGTAAAAATCCTGTATTGCCGGCTTGAAAATGCAAGTGGTCAGGTGCCGAGGCTCCGCATTTTGGAGCATTGTAAAAAACCACCAATTCAGGCAATGCCTTGCTAATATCCAGATATTGGCCAAATGAGCTGCCTATTTCCTGTGGAATATGCTTTAAACTAGCAATAGTAAAGTGTTCGGCAAAAATAGGAAATGGATTGCATAGAATATCAAAGACACCTTCAAACAAAACCTGATTTTGTTCCATTGGGCGGTTGTTAGCACATAAAAAACAGGGTCTAGCTGCAATGGAATCCTTATCTACCTTTGCTGCTGATGATGTAATTCGTTTTGAATTGTATTGTACCTTGAACGAAAACCCTTCGAACGGTAAGGTTTTTAATTTTACATTTTTTAACCCTTCAAAGTTTTCTGCCAATAAAGGCCAGTTGTTCCGTTGTTCTTTTAATAAGTTATTTGTTTTCTGTTGGTAGTTCATGGGTTCATTGGTTCATTAGCTCATT
>DYQV01000568.1 GCA_020719105.1 Rikenella microfusus | reverse complement strand
GCTAAGTTATTTGGGTCATTCCTTTGCGCATTTTTATCAAGGCACAGCTAATACCTGAGTTGAGCGATTTGACCCCGAGTCCTCGGGGGAAAAATCGCTCAACTTATTCGCCGCGGCGAACCGACCTAAAAATTGTTGCAATTCATAAAACAAGGGAATAGTTTAAAAGTGAATTGCTTACAATTTCTCAGTCAATTGAGTGATTTGCCTTTTCAAATCGCTCAATTTGGGTAATACTCTTTATTAAATTGTAATGGGTACTTATAACCTAAAACACCTCATTAATTCCCAAATAGAACCCTTGACTTCCATATTTACCAATGGCATAATCAATACTCAAATTGGCCCTCGATTTTTTATCAATCATAATGCGGAGGCCGGCTCCATAAGCATAATCGATGTATTCAAACAATTTAATTTTAGAATCAGCATAGTCTTCAATATCGTTTCTATTTGAGGCTGTGGTACCATTCGCAAAAATTACACCGCCAAAAATTTCGCTTTTCTTTTGCAATGGAAAGCGGTATTCAACTTCGCCATACACAATATCGATACCACGGAAACGTCCCTGGGTATAAGCCCTTCCCGACCGACCGAACTGATCCCAGCCCACAGCGGGCAAATCCATATACGGTACTTTACCGCTGGTAACAAACGATCCGTAAGTCCAGAAACCAATCAGATGGCGGGGACGTTCTTTCGACAAATGGATGTAGTCGCGGTATTCCAACCATAACACGGTGGAATTCTGGCTGCTTCCTAAAAATGTGGGATTAACATGTAAATTGGCAAATGCCATCCGGCCGGAATAAGGATTCACCGCATTGTCGCGGCTATCATATAATAAGTTCAGCGATAATCCAGATAAAACATAATGTTCTGGATTAAAACCTTGTAATTCGGAATACCAATAATGACTTGTTTTTTGTTGTGGAATGGTATCTAAATTTAGCATATTGTCTTTTATTCCAAAATGGTAATCGAGATGGTATCCCACTCCTGCGTAAAAACGGGAATCCTGGTACCGCTTCATCAAGGTATTATGTAACCTGAAAAAACTAAACGCCATCATTTGTGAAGTTTCAATGGGCGTATAGGGATTGTCATTTAATTCCAAATCACCTTGAGCTATGGGTTTAGCCGATTGAGGCCCTGTTCCCAGTCCATAGGTTGGCTGCGAAGAAACAAAGAACCGGATATCGGTAAGCATGTTCCATCTATCTCCGGCAAAATAGGTATTTGCTTTGGCTGTAGTAATCAGTTGTTCATTGGTGGTGTAAATTACTGATCCCAACATGGAAGATAAACTGGTATTGCCAGTATCGCCCATATACCAAGTAGCTGCTGGGGCTACTCCAAATAACCATCCATTGGTAGGGTTGGCACCAATTATGGGTAATGGTACCAACGAAAAACTTCCATTTCTATAGGTCACAGTACCCAAAGGATCTTGAGCAAAAGTAAATACATAAATTGTTAATAATAAACTGATGAAAGCTATTTTTTTCATATAAAGAATGGCGTTTTAAGTTAGTTTTTTCAACTTTACAACAAAAGTAGATTTTAAAAATGAATAATCAGTTGGGAATTTATCATTTTATTTAGTATTCAAGAAATAACGAAATGTTGAATAGCAGTAACAGTAATGCTGTGTAGAACTATGCAATTAAAATGGCTTTTTGGGTATTAAGAAAATAAAATTATGGAGGTAGATAGTTAACCCGCTTTATTTATACCTTTCGCTGTGCTCAGGTATGAATATGTTATGGGTATTGGGTTTCAAAGCGGGAACCGAGCGAAGCGGGTTCACGTAAGTAAACCCCTCCCGATTTTACATCGGGATAACTATTACCAAAATTGGGAGTTTTTATTTTCCCAATTTTG
>DYQV01000567.1 GCA_020719105.1 Rikenella microfusus | reverse complement strand
CCTGAGCCAAAACGCCAGAAGCCGTGAATAATCCCCACATTATCACAATGCTGAAAACCAGGTAGAAAGTTATCTTTTTCATACCTATCAATTTTTATTGGATGAAGATTTTTGTTTTAACTAGGCTTGTGTCACTTACCACATTCACAACATATACTCCCCGACTGAGACCGGTTTCTATCGCCAGAAACTCGCTTTGGAAGAGGCGTTGAAATGCTTCCTGGCCGGCAAGATTGTAAATTTTGAGTATGGCCGGCTGTTTTTCAGGATTGCGCAATGTGGTGGAACGCCCGGCTATTCTTTGTGACAAAGAGGTTACCAGTGATGATGTGATTAAATATGTTCACCCGCTTTGAAGAAAAAGGCCTTGTTTAAAAAACTTTTTTACTATCGGCCTCTTTGATGCGTTAGCGCCAAATACACATTTTTATCTTTACCATTTTGTTGTTTGAATTTGAAATATTTGCAATATAAATCCCCGGTTGGTTTTGGGTCATGTCAACACGGGCGATGTTGTTGCCGTGGGTACAAATTTCTGCTACTACCTCCCCGCAAATGGTGGTGATTATGATTTTCGCCTCACCATCAAGTCCCGAAATCCTGAAATTTCCACTTGATGGATTCGGGTAAATATTGATGGCGTAGTTTTCGGTTCCCTCAGGAGAAACGTTCAGCAAGTCGAATCCGGTGATGACCGACAATCCGTTTTGAATAAATTTACCATCAGCATCCGGCTGAGCAGGGCTATAGTGCGGGGTAATAATTTGTTCATTGCCTTCAATTGCCCTGAACAAACGAAAAGAAAGCGTTTCATTGCTGGCAAAACCATCTTTTTCGTTTGTTAAAAGGTCGTCGCCAAAAATGATTAAAGGCGATGTTTCAGGATTTGTTTCCACCATTATTTGACCAGCACAAAAGCCTTCTCCGGTAAAAGCGCCGATAAAATCACCGGGCGAAAATACTGCTAATGCCTCTTTATTAATGGCAACAATGTGCGATGCGGGAGTTGCATGTTCAGCGTTCCACCATGAATTGGTGGTTCTGACAAATTGTTCTGGACTTATAGCATTTTTTGTGTAACCGTTAAAGCTCAGGATATCAGCGTTTGTAAGCATTACAAAGTAAGATTTTCCGGAAGATAGTATATTTAATGTATTGATTCCCATTTCCGGCCAGTAAATACCAATTCCTGCAATTTCTTTAACTACCATTAGATTGGCAATCATTGGGTCGAACACCGAAATGGGCACATTTTCTGAAGAAAGAACAGGGATAAGTGACCACCCGGAAGGAAGCGAAATGCTTTTATCGTCTGTGCTGTAGCCCTTCACGCATAAGGATACATCAGCCGATGTTTTGATAATGTAGCCACTTTTAAAATCCCATTGTCCCAAAGTGTTCACACCTTCTTCAGGCCAGTAAACTCCGGATAGGTTTTGCAGGATTGTCAACTGAATCCCAACAGGGGCAAACATGTTTTCAATATGTGTTTCGGCGGGAATAATAAAGGTGGATATTCCGCTCCATCCCTGGGATATGTATAGCATCTGAACACCTGTAAAATCTACCTGCTGAAATCCCTGCGTAAGGACAAACCCGCCTGCTTCGAAGGTTTCTATCACTGGTTCGCCAAGAGTCCAACTTAATGAAACATTGGAATTGGAATAATAATCACCTGTTGATGTAATTACTTCGGGCGAAATGGATTGACCATTAGCAAAAAATGTCATTAAAAAGGCGATGCTAAAAATTTTAATCTTTTTCATCTTAATAAAAATTTTATTGTTTATTAAATTCTACTTTTTTTTAAATGCAGTTATTTTTTGATTCAGATAAAGTTCAAGTTCATTGAAGTTTCTGACTTTTGCAAGAATGCCTTTATCTTTATC
>DYQV01000566.1 GCA_020719105.1 Rikenella microfusus | reverse complement strand
TTTAGGGAATTAATGAGTAAAAGTATCGCAAACTAAAAATAGTTACTTATGAAATTAAAATTTATCTATTCCCTAATCTTTTAGCCGAGACATTGGGTCGCATAGGCTGATAACCCTATTAAAGCTCTTGGTTGATTAAAATTTATATCTTTGATAATAAATAAGGATAAAATGACTGAGAATAGTTCAAATATTAATGTCGATAAAATTGTAAAACATTGGATTGAAACATCGGAAGATGATTATCAAACCATGTTGACCTTATTCAATTCTAAAAAATACAGTTGGGCATTATTTCTAGGGCATATTTCAACAGAGAAATTACTCAAAGCACTATATGTAAAGAGATTTGAGAAACATGCTCCATTTACTCACAACCTTTATAGGTTAGCAGAACAACTTGATTTAAAACTTTCAGAAGAACAGGCAGATTGGTTGGATGAAATTACTTCTTTTAACTTAAATGCAAGATACGATGATTATAAACGGGAATTTCATTCAATTTGCACTCCTGAATACGCTCAAAATTGGATTGAAATAATTAAAAACCTAAGGACATGGATAGAAGAGATGCTATAAATATTGCAACTATATATGCCAATGCAGTGAAGTCAAAGTATGATTATATAAAAATTATACTTTTTGGGTCATATGCAAAAGGAAATTTCAATGACGATAGTGATATTGACATTGCCGTTATATTAAAGGACTATACTAACTTAATGGATATACAATTGGATTTAATGCGCATAAGACGTAAAATTGATAGTAGAATTGAACCACATCCATTTAGGGAAAATGAATTTAAAATGACAAATCCGATAGTGAGCGAAATAATGAAATATGGTCAGGAAATTGGGAATGATGCGACCTAACTTTATATATACTTAATAATGAATGTTTTAAGCTTATTTGTAAATCCCGCCTCAACAGAATTTTTGCTATTTTTAAAACGTTAATTTGGACTATTAAATTTATTTCGATCAAAAAGCAAATCTTAAATCTCCATGAACTTATGAAATTAAAAATGTTTTTAATCAGCTCTATACTATTTTTAGTGTTAATTACATCCGCTTGGGGACAGGTATTTAAAAATTCGGAACTTTCAATTACAAGCATCGGAAAGAACCGATGGATAATTGAAACCGCTGACAATAATACCATGTACCTTATTGAAGGAACCGGAAAAGCCTTGTTGATAGATACAGGAACTAAATGCCAAAAGCTGGATTCCGTGGTACGTTTGATAACAAAAAAACCGGTCGAAGTGGTTATTACCCATGCCCATTCCGACCATACAGGCAACATTGATGCATTTGATGAAATCTATTTGCATCCCGCCGATACCGTTTTGCTGGATAAAAGCTACCAGGGAAAACTACATTTTATTAACGATGGGTATTTATTTGATTTGGGAGGAACAATTTTAGAAGTGGTTCATACACCCGCCCATACTCCAGGCTCAATTGTTCTTATGGATAAAGAAGTTGGCTATTGTTATTCGGGAGATGCATTTGGTTCGGGGCAGGTTTGGCTTCAGTTAAAACCGGTTGCTCCCATGAAAACTTACATTAGTTCCTGCAAAAAGATGGAAAAGTGGATGGAAAAAGGAATAGACAGCATTTATTGTGGCCACTTTGTTTACGCAAAAAAAGCGTTTTCGAAAGATTACATAACCACCATGAGCGCTTTAGCCAAATCGTTGGAAAAAGGTAGAAATTCAAAAGCAGAACCCTATCCAATTAAAGTATCCATTGGCCCCGAAAATCCCATGATTATTACATTGGATTCAATTGCAATTGTTTACGATCCGGAACGAATCAAATAAAACTGAGTTAAAAAGCATACACCACTTGGAGCCTTAGGCAATTAAGCTTTACTTTGCCCAG
>DYQV01000565.1 GCA_020719105.1 Rikenella microfusus | reverse complement strand
TTTTGTCGTACACCCCGTCGTTTTGTTTGTATTAGTCATTATGTAAATAAATCCATTTTTGCTCATTGAGTGCTTTTTAATAAAAAGTAAGGGTAAAAATATTTAGAGACAACATCGGATAATCATATTAGCTTAATTAAAACAACAACCGCAATTAAACCGCCTTTACCCATTTTTCGCCGGCCCAACCTACGGCTGCACCCAACACCAGCGAAAATGCCGTCATGGGAATCAGCGACAATGGCTCTTTTTCCGATACCAAAATCATTACGGGCAACAAGGCCAATAAACTCACCAGTATCCCTTTGAGCCAGCCTTTCAGGTTCCATCCAATAAATGGGATAATTAAACCCAGCACCACCCAGTGTACAAAAGCCGAAGCGCAGGCATAACCATTCAATTGTTGAGCTATCATGGGAACTACATCCACAATTCCGGCGGCAATACCTATTATTAATGCAATGACTATTTTCTTCATATTCCTTCTGTTTTTAATTCAAACAAACATCAAAATATCGCTTTACAATTTCCAAAATTACAAAATTTTGATTATATTGTAATCTATATTTTGGTTATATTCTAATCAAATATAAAAATAAATTAGTAGTTACACAATAGTTTAGTGTTTTTTTTTCGATGCAAACAGCAAACAAACAGATTGTCCATCTCGATTTAGACACCTTTTTTGTGTCGGTAGAGCGGTTAACCAACAGCAAACTGATAGGAAGGCCGGTTATTATTGGGGGGATTTCGGACCGGGGGGTGGTGGCCAGTTGCAGTTACGAAGCACGCCAATACGGGGTACACTCGGCCATGCCCATGAAAATGGCCCGTAACCTCTGCGGCAATGCGGTGGTTATACGGGGCGATATGGACCGGTATTCCAGATATTCCCACCTGGTAACCGACATTATTGCCGAACGGGCTCCGCTGTACGAAAAAGCATCGATCGACGAGCATTACCTGGATATTACCGGGATGGACCGTTTTTTTGGATGCCTGCAATGGACCAAGGAGCTCAGGCGTACCATTATTAAAGAAACGGGGTTGCCCATTTCGTTCGGGCTGTCGGCCAACAAAACCGTATCAAAAATTGCCACGGGCGAGGCCAAACCCAATGGGGAACTCATGGTTGAAGTTATGGATATTCCTCCGTTTCTGGGACCTTTATCCATCCGGAAAATCCCCATGATTGGACCAAAAACGTACCAATTGTTACGTTCCATGGGAGTGCTCACCATAAAAACCCTGCGCGAGATTCCTCCAAACATGGTGGAGAAAGTGTTAGGCAAAAATGGTCAGGAACTGTGGAAAAAGGCCAACGGCATTGACCCCACTCCGGTAAAGCCTTACTCGGAACAAAAGTCGATGAGCGCCGAACGGACCTTTGAACAGGATACCATCGACATGCAGATGCTGAACAATACGTTGGCGGCCATGGTGGAAAAGCTGGCTTTTCAATTGCGGAAAGAACAAAAACTGACTTCCGTAGTTACTATAAAAATACGGTATGCCAATTTCGATACGCACACAGTGCAGAAAAAACTGGGCTATACCGCGTTCGACCATGTTTTGTTGAAAACGGCCAAAGAGCTTTTTGCCAAGCTGTACGACCGGCGGATGCTCATACGCCTGGTTGGGGTGAAATTCAGCGGATTGGTACACGGTGCACAACAGTTGAACCTGTTTGAAGATACCCCGGAAATGGTTAACTTGTATCTGGCCATGGACAACATTCGGAAACTGTACGGAGTGAAAGCGGTGCGAAAAGCCGCAGGGTTTTATTGAGGATAGACTTGTCCCGATAGCTATCGGGATGAGATGTGAGAGGTTAGAAGTGAAAGATTAGAAGATGAAGATGCCTGAACCAAAAAGTATAGAAATGGGTTAA
>DYQV01000564.1 GCA_020719105.1 Rikenella microfusus | reverse complement strand
CGCTGCGTTGTTCCCCCCAACAAATAATTTTTAGGTCATTCATTAAAATCTCCGATATTTGCAAAAATTTTAATGCATGAAAGGAAAACTGTACTTAGTACCGATAACTCTTGGCGATAGCAATTTACAAAGTGTAATACCAACAGGTGTGATTGAAAAAGCGCTGCAAATAAGGCATTTTATTGTGGAAGATGTTCGTACAGTCAGGCGGTATTTGCGAAAACTCGATGCAACATTTCCTATTGATGATTGTCAATTTTTTGAATTGAACAAACACACTACACCCGAGCAATTGGCTACTTTTTTAAAACCTGCTGAAAAAGGAGTTGACATGGCAGTAATTTCAGAAGCCGGTGTTCCAGGAGTTGCCGATCCAGGAGCTGATGTAGTTGCTATGGCTCATGAAAAACAAATTCAGGTAATTCCCTTTGTGGGTCCTTCATCCATTTTAATGGCCATGATGGCTTCAGGTTTAAACGGTCAAAACTTTGCCTTTAATGGTTATTTACCTGTTCAATCGGCTGAAAGAATAAAAACATTAAAACATCTAGAAAAACGCTCTCAACTAGAAAAACAATCGCAATTATTTATTGAAACTCCCTATCGAAATATGCCCTTATTATCAGATATAATTGCTCATTGTGCCCTTACTACCCAATTATGCATAGCTGCCGATATTAGTTTAGAAACTGAGTTTATAAAAACTCGAACCATTCATTATTGGAAGAATAATATTCCTGATTTAAATAAAAGACCTGCAATATTCATTATACAAGGATAAATATTCTAATTTAGGTGAATAATTAAGGAATATATACTTACTTTTATGCCTAAATAAGCATTAGCAATTATCAGTATGAAAAAGCTCACGTACGAATTCATCAAAAGCCTGCCAAAAGCAGAATTACACTGTCATTTGGACGGTTCCATGAGGGTTGAAACTATTATAGATCTAGCAAAAGAACAAAAAATAAAACTACCAAAAGATACGGTTGAAGAGCTAACCAGCTATTTGGCAGTTGGCATGGAATGCAAAAGCTTAGAAGAATATTTAAGGCCGTTTGATGTAACGTGTTCTGTTTTACAAACTAAAGAATCATTGGTCAGAGCTACTTACGAATTGGTTGAGGATTGTGCCAAAGAAAATATTTGGTATTTGGAAATCAGGTTTTCTCCCATATTACATATTGATAAGGGTTTGAAGCTAACTCAAGTAATTGATGCTGTATTAGAAGGAAAGAAAAAAGGTGAAAAATCTTTTGATGTAAAAGTAGGCATTATTATTTGTGGATTAAGGCATACAACGCCGCTAATATCATTAACCCTTGCGGAATTAGCAGTTGCATACAAAAACAGGGGCGTAGTTGGCTTCGATTTGGCGGGTGCTGAAGATGGATTCCCGGCAAAAGACCATAAAGAATCATTTTATTTGATAATTAACAACAACATTAACACTACTGTTCATGCAGGAGAGGCATACGGCCCGGAATCAATCCATCAGGCATTACACCACATTAGTGCCAACCGTATTGGACATGGCACCCGTTTGCGCGAAGATGGCGATTTATTGAACTATGTGAATGACCACCGTATTCCATTGGAAATGTGCATAACCTCAAATGTACAAACCAAAGCTGTAGAAACATTTGATCTCCACCCGATAAAATTTTATTTTGATTTAGGGATACGTGTGACTTTAAATACTGACAACCGACTCATTTCAAAAACCACACTAACTGATGAATACATGCTGGCCATTGAAAAATACCGCTTTAATGCAGATGAACTTAAATACTTAATCTTAAACGGATTCAAGTCGGCTTTTTTACCATTAAAAGAAAAGGTAGAACTGATACACCGTGTTACTAAAGCATTGGAAGAAAAAGGGTTGAT
>DYQV01000563.1 GCA_020719105.1 Rikenella microfusus | reverse complement strand
TCCCAATATTGAGGTGTAGCTTAATCGTCAGGATTATTAATGAATAATCCGGGATTATTCTATTATTTTTACACCCTTAAAATGGATTGATTTTTTAGAATTATGGCATTCCGGATGGTAAAAGCTTTTTTTGTTTTTGTTATATTTCTCTGTTTTCAGTTACCAATTTTTGCACAGTTGCGGTTCGATACCTTGGGGTGGCGTGCACCGGTTGATATTCCTATTTTTTTATCGGGTAATTATTGTGAACTGAGGGAGGGCCATTTTCATGCAGGCATTGATATTAAAACCCAAGGTACCGAAGGGTTTAAAGTGTATGCTGTAAATGAGGGATATATTTCACGCATCAAAATTGCATCGGGCGGATACGGTAAAAGCCTTTACATAACTCATCCCGACGGTTATACTTCGGTATATGCCCACTTAAAGGAATTTAACATCCAACTGGAAAAATACATCAGAGCCATTCAATACCAACGGGAAAGTTTTGAGGTAGATGTATATCCTAAAATGGGAGAATTACCAGTAACCAAAGGTGACATTATTGCATTAACAGGCAATTCGGGTTCCAGTGGTGGGCCGCATTTGCATTTTGAAATACGCGAAACAGCCAATTCAGTTCCTATGAACGGGCTATTTTTAGGGTATGATATCAAAGATAACCTGGCTCCCGATATGGATTATTTATATGTTTATCCGCAAGATGCTAATAGCTGGGTAAACCGAAAGAATGGAAGCCATTTTTATGACTTAAAAAAGGTAAACGGCCGTTATAAGATAAGTCAGGGTGATACATTACAAGCTTTTGGTTCTATTGGGCTGGGATTGAAAGTAGATGATTTATTGAACGAATCAACCAATCGATGTGGTGTATATTGGATAAAAACTTTTGTGAACGATACGTTGTATTTCCATGAGCAGTTTGATGGGGTTTCATTTGCTGAATCACGCTATGTGAATAGTCTTATGGACTATAAAGAAAGTATTGAAAAGAAGCGGAAGCTTTACAAGTTATTCATCGATCCAAACAATAAGCTTTCAGTTTATAAAAAGGAGGTCAATAGGGGAATCATTGAATTGAGAGCTTATGGCGTATCAAAAATTACCATTCAGGCAGTAGATGCCTACTTTAACAAATCGGAATTAACCTTTTATTTGGAGGGCAATCCCGCAAAAAAAATGCAATTTAAGGGTAATAATAGTAAGTGGATAATTCCATGGCAAAAAAGTTTTCAATTAGATACAACAGGCATTTCAATTTCCATTCCTAAAGAAGCACTGTACGATACCTTGAACCTAGAATTTAGTATAGATACAAGCAGAATTGCTGGGGTTTATTCCAATACGTATAAAATTCACAACCCATTTACCCCAATTCATGAGGCTTATGAAATAAGATTGAATTATGATGTAATCGCTGAACCATTTAAAGATAAATTGGTGGTAACAATGGTTGGCGAAAAGGAACCTATAGCATCAGGAGGTATTGAAAAAAATGGAATGATTTACGCTCAAGTACGTGAATTGGGCACCTATTACCTAACAGCAGATACAATCCCTCCAAAGATAATTCCAACGGGTGCATTGGCAAAAAGCAATGAATTATCAAATGCTCAGTTCATTCAGTTTAAGATTACAGATAATTTAAGTGGAATAAAAAAACTTCGGGGAACAATAAATGGAAATTGGGTTTTATTTCAATGGGATCCGAAAAAAGATTCCTATAAATACGAAATGGATGAATTTACTCCCAAAAATGGAACATTTGAAGTGCTGATTGAAGCAACAGATGAAAGAGGTAACCGAACTACCTTTAAAGCAAATTGTGTAAGAAACATATTATAAACTGTTCTCAGTTCTCAATATGGTACTTTCTTCTTCAATTTCTGACTTC